>JAJTZB010000009.1 GCA_032906765.1 Nitrososphaerales archaeon | reverse complement strand
GACCGAAGTGGTCAACTTGGCCCCCAGCACCTTCTGGACCGCGCCCTTGAGGACGTGCACCGCTGTGTGCGTCCGCACCTCTTCGCTCAACTAGAGCCTCGTCGCTATCTTGTAGAAGTCAGTGAGCTTTGTCTCCAGCCCGTACCTCGTCTCGTTGCTCCGCATGTACCAGAAGATCGACAGTAGTGTGGGCCACATCTTCACCATGCTGAACCTGCCATCTATCTTGGCCTTGATGAACTCGTAAACCTTGGCGTACATCGCGAAGTGGTCCAGGACCACCCTCCTGTACTCTTCCCTGTCTCCAAGGTGCTCAACGAAGATGTTTGCGCACTGCATCGACGGTATGATTCCTTCTCCGAGCATCGGGTACACTGTACCGATGGACTCGCCAACGCCCACGACCTTGCCGTCGAAGAACGGCTCACAGAGCTTCGGGGGCGTGACCCTCACCGGCCGCCCAATCCTCCTCACGACCTCGCACTTGTACTTCCTCACGAACTCGTCCAGCTCTCCCCTGTACCTGCCTCTAAGGTCCCCGGCCCCAACGTGAGCAGTTCCATCCCCGAGGGGAAAGTACCACCAGTAGCCAGTAATCCCCGGGTACGGCCTTATCACGAAATCGTCATACGGGAGCTCCTTGGACTTCACCTGGTACTCGAGCGACGGGATCAAAATGTCCTCCTTCAGTTTCGGCAGCAGCGACCTGTGGAGCCCAGTCGCGTCCACGACCATGTCGAAGCCATCGAAGTGGCCGTCCTGCTCCGTGATGTGTTCTTCCCAGTGGATGTTCTTCCCCTCGATCATGTCGTGGGTCAGCTTGTGCTTGTCGTATGTCACGAGTCCCTTGAGTTTAATCTCCAGCTGCTCGTCTCCGAGGTCGACAATCATCTTCTTCCCCCTGTGCAGCACGTAGTCGTCGAAGTTGAACCCGGCCTTCCTGACCAAATCCCTGATGAAGGGTTCGCTCGTCCCCCACGCGCAGACTGTGTACCAGTTCTGCTGAGACCTCATCTCGAAGGCCTCCACTTTGTGCTCCGGTGGGATGCGGTTCAACAGGTACGCGCCGGCGACGCCCGTGCCCACAACTGCTATCTTCAAGCTTGGGGCCAAGCATGCCTCTCTCGCTTTTTTACTTGTCGATTAGGGCTCTCTGTAATCGCCGTTTGGCCTAACTTCAGAAGGCCAGTCATGCTCCCTCAGGACCGGAGACTTGGTGAGATTTGTCGAAATCTGGCACGGCTAGCTCGAGCCGTCTTACGCACTTTGCAGCCCAACTCTTCACACACCAAAGCGCGCGTTTTGTCTAAGGTATGGATAAGATGCACATCTGATTAGGTAACACCACGGCGCCTAACCCACTTCTGGGACATGGCGTTCTGGGTAGCCCAGGTAAAGCTGGCGAGGGCGTGCAATCTTTTGCTCAGGATCGAGGAGGCCTTCCTGCCACTGGGCCAACCAACCAGACATCCTGGGTATGGCGAAGAGAACCGGGAACATGTCAACTGGGAAGCCCATGGCCTGGTAGATGATTCCAGAGTAAAAGTCCACGTTCGGGTAGAGCTTTCTCTTGATGAAATAATCGTCAGAGAGGGCGACCTTCTCCAACTCCAAGGCGATGTCAAGGAGAGGATTACGCCCAGTCACAGAGAAGACCTGCTCGGCAACCTTCTTTATGATGCGAGCCCGCGGGTCGTAGTTCTTGTAGACGCGGTGGCCAAATCCCATCAACAACCTCTTTCCTTCTTTCGCTTGGGCAATTACCCCCGGCACCTTCTCCTTCGACCCTATCTCCCGGAGCATCCTGATGACTTCCTCGTTGGCACCACCGTGCAGCGGGCCGTATAGGGCGGCGGCTGCTGCCGCAGAGGCTGAGTATGGGTCGGCGTGGGAGCTTCCTACGTTCCTCATCGCGTTCGCGCTGCAGTTCTGCTCATGATCGGCGTGAAGCGTAAAGAGAATGTCGAGCGCCTTCGCCAGAGTCTCGTCGGGCTCGTACCTAGTTGTCGGGGAAGGAGTGTACATCATTGAAAGGAAGTTGGCCGCGTAGGCCAAATCGTTGCTGGGGTAGATGTAAGACATCCCCCTAGAGAGCCTGTACGCGAAGGCCGCGAGCGTTGGAATCTTGGCTATCAATCTGTAGATTTGAAGTTGTCTGGACGGCTCATCGAAAATCATCTTTGCGTCAGGGTAGAAGGTGGAAAGGGCACCCAGAGTCCCGACAAGCATCCCCATCGGGTGTGCGTCGTAGTGGAAGCCATCCATGAATTTCTTTGTGTTCTCGTGGACCATTGTGTGGTATGTGATGTTGTGAACCCAGTTCTCTAGTTGGTTCTTTGTCGGGAGTTCGCCGTGAAGCACCAAGTACGCAACCTCCAGGTAGCTTCGCTTCTCGGCGAGTTCCTCGATTGGATAGCCCCTGTATCGCAGTATTCCGGCTTCGCCATCAATGTAGGTTATCTTACTCTTGCAGGAAGCGGTGTTCTGGAAGGAGGGGTCGTACGACAAAAGTCCGAAATCGCGCTCAGATGCCTTGATCTGGCGCAAGTCGAGAGCATTAATCGCCCCGCTCTGAATCTGCACGTTGTACTCTTTGCCAGTGCGATTGTCCCTGATCGTCAGCGTATCAGCCTTGGCCGACAAGGTTGACTTTGCACCATTTTGTTCCGCGGTGAGAGGGTGCACTTAAGCACCCCACGCGATTCTCACTGCTGAAAACCAGAGATCCCCTTCACCATCTTGCCGCAATCAGGGGAGCAACGCCGCTGCCGAGGGCGTAGCCAAAGGGAGCAGGTTCCGAGGTAACGACTGGCAAATCCCTCCACCCACCGAGGGGAAATCAGGTTCATGCGCAACCATGATGCGAACTTGTCCACAGGCGGGGGGATACTTCCATGCGTTAGGAACCGTTCAATATCCACCCGCTAGACTCTCCATGTTGTTGGGCCGCAATCCAACTAGGATAGGTTGTACGCTGAACCTTCAAATATCCTAAGAACCCAAGTAACCGAAGTAACTGCAGTTGGCCAAGTCGTCGCCCAAGTCGCGGACGTCAAAAGTGGTGAAGGTCTCCGACGAGACCCACTCCAAGCTCGCGGGAATGGCGAAGTGGGGCGAATCGATGGACGAGGTGATTGGGAGACTAACCACACAGGCGAAGGGCCTCGAGGACGTCATCGCTGGCCAGAGCTCTATCTGCTTCATCGACGGCCATGAAGGAAGACTGCTCTACCGCGGGTACGACATCGTGGACCTTGCATCAAAGTCGACATACGAGGAGGCAGCGTACCTGCTCTGGAATGGTCACCTCCCGACCGCAAGCGAACTGCGCTCGTTCTCCGCTGACCTCTCGTCCAAGAGGTCGATTCCGAAAGAGCTCGTCTCGATCCTGACGACGTTGCCGAGTAACTGCGACGCGATGGACGCCCTCCGCGTGGGCGTCGCGGCCCTGGGAATCTTCGACGACCCAATGTACCAGCAGCAGGAGAAGGCGGCTTCGATTGCGTCCAAGATTGGCACCATGGTCGCTGCAATCCACAGGCACAAGCACGACCAGCCCATCGTCGCGCCGAAGCCCGGCCTGGGCTACGCCTCCAACTTCCTCTACATGGTCACGGGCAGGGAGCCTCATGAGGAGGATGCCAGGCTGATGGACGTCCTGCTCATACTCCACGCCGACCACGAGCTGAACGCCTCGACGTTCACTGCCAGGGTGATAGCGTCGACCCTCTCGGACGTCTATTCAGCGGTAACAGGTGCCGTCGGCGCACTGAAAGGGCCGCTCCACGGCGGGGCGAACGAGAAGGTCGTCGAGATGACCGAGGAGATAGGCACTGCAGACAAGGCCGAGGCTTACATTTCGGAGAAGTTCGCGCACAAGCAGAAAATCACGGGTTTCGGGCACAGGGTCTACAAGACGATGGACCCCAGGGCCAGGATCCTCAAGGACATGGCGCACAGGTTCGTCCAGACAGACAAGGAGAAGCAGGCCCTCAAGATTCTGGAGAAGGTCGAGGAGATGATGCGGAAGGAGAAGTCGCTCTACCCCAACGTCGACCTTTACTCGGGCCTGGCGCTGAACCACATCGGCATCCCGAGCTACCTCTTCACCCCAGTCTTCGCCGTTGGAAGGGCGCCGGGCTGGCTTGCGCACGTCCTTGAGCAGTACTCGGACAACCGCATCATAAGGCCGAGGGCGGAATATGTCGGACCGAACAAGACGGAGTACGTGCCCATCGACAGACGGCCGCTCGTGGGGTCGACAAAGAGATGAGGGTCGAGGCGCTCATCAAGAGGAAGCCGGTCACGATAAGCAACAACGCGACGATCAAGCAGGCGGCGGAGGTCTTCACGAGAGAGAAGATTGGCCTCCTCGTCGTCGCCTCCTCGATAAGCCCCGTGAAGGCCTTGGCTGTCGTCTCCGAGAGAGACGTCGTCCGGGCGGTGGCCGCCGGGACGCCGCTCGGAAACCCGCTCCAGTCAATCGCGACGGCGAAGCTGGTGAGCGTAAAGAGGGGAGACAGGCCCTCCAAGGCAATCAAGCTGATGATGGAGAATGGAATACGCCACCTGATAGTCGAGAACGACGACGGCACCCTCTTCGGGGTCATCTCCATACGCGACTTCTTCAGGGAGCAGAGACTACTGCAGGGCCTGCTGAAGGACGAAGTCGAAGACGTCCACGGCGTCGATTGACCCCCGTAAACCCTAAATAGCGTGAACCGGTCTGCGAATTTTGCACTTGCTCTTCGGCGACATCGGCTCCGTCTTCATGATGGGTGTGGTCGGCGTCCTCTTCACTATGGTCGTCGTTATTGTCCCGAAGCTACTCGCTCCTAGGAGGCCGAACCCAATCAAGAACGCGCCGTTCGAGTGCGGCCAGGTTCCCGTCGGCGCTGGCAAGATGCACTTCATGATGCAGTACTACGCCTATCTCCTGATGTTCATAGTCTTCGACGTGATGGCGATGTTCCTGTACGCCTGGGCCGCCTCGTACCAGCCCCTGGCTCTGGGCGTCGCCTCCGACTGGACTCTGACCCTCTTCATGGGGATGCTCTTCATCCCCATGGGCTTCGCGCTCAACCTCGCAGGCAAGAGAGAGCTTTGGTAGAAGTGCAAAAGTCGGGGGCATTCCAAGTCCTCGTTGGCAAGCTGAACGACGTCGTCCAGTACGCGGTCGGCGACCCGATGCGGTACCTCGCCAACTGGGGAAGGCTCTATTCCCTCTGGCCGGTCCATCTTGAGACAGCCTGCTGCGTAACCCCTGATACTGTCATACTCGGCGACAACAAGCCCATTTCAGAGTACCGGCCGGGAGATGAAGTAACCGGCGTCAGTGGGCATGTAGGCGTTATGCAGACCTTCGATCGAGAGTACCATGGAAACCTCATTGAAGTTACCGGACGGGGTATGCTCCCGCTCCTGCTGACTCCCGAACATCCGGTCTTGACAATCGAGAGAGAGGTGCGTCATGGTAAGGGAACTTACCACGAGAGCAAGGCGTGGAAGAGCGCCGGAGAGTTAACCAGCTCGCCCGCTCTCAAGATGAATGGGCGCCACGTGTATCCGACGAAGTCCCATGATTGCGTATTGATACCACGTGTCAACGGATTCACTGACATCACCAGCATTGCACTGGATAGATATGCAACACCCCGCGGACTCGCGATCGTGAGGGGCCGCGGCTGGAACCCGCCTCTGGAGTTCCCAGTTTCTATCGATACTGCCTGGCTGCTTGGGATGTACACCGCTGAGGGCTGGTCTACAAAGGGCCATGACGTATTTTTCGCATTCGGTCATGAAGAACACTCCGTGATTCGGCGAGTCTCAAGGTTGGTGGAATCGCTAGGTTACACGCCATCGACCAAAGTAAGAGAAACAACCACCACGGTTAGATTCTCGTCAAGCGTACTTGCGCGTGCCTTCCGTGAATGGTGTGGCCATCTGGCAGAGAACAAGAAGATTCCAGACTTCATACTATATCACAAGAATCTTGATTTGCTCAGAGCGTTTGTGCGGGGCTACCTTGATGGTGATGGCGGCGAAATACGAGACAAAAGAGGGCCCGTATACGTCCGTGCGGACACCACTTCAAGAGTCCTTGCTTTGCAGGTTCAGCTGGCGTGCGCGAGGCTTGGCCAATTCGCTCGAATCTCCTTAGGGCGCCGGAGGGGCTCCTCAAAAATCTTGGGCAGAACTGTGAAGACGAACGATGTCTATACCATCTCGATGCTGACTTCGAAGAGAAGACAAGCAGATTTCAAAATCTCCGCTGACTTCGTCGCGGTCCCGATAAGGAGAATATCTCAGATAGAGTACTCGGGGCACGTAAGCAATCTCGAGACCACCGATAATACCTATCTGGTTTCGAACGCAGTTGTTCATAACTGCTCGGTAGAGGTGGGGGCGGCCGCAGGCTCGAGGTTCGACTTCGAGAGGTTCGGTGCCTTGGAAGCGTTCGGCTCACTCCGGGCATGCGACCTGATCATAGTTATGGGCACTGTAACCAGGAAGCTCGCACCCAGGCTGAAGCTGATCTACGACCAGATGGCCGACCCTAAGTGGGTTATCGCCATGGGCGCCTGCAGCATCACGGGCGGGCTCTACTTCGACTCCTACAACGTCCTCAGGGGCATAGACGACATCATCCCTGTGGACGTCTACGTCCCAGGCTGCCCTCCGAGGGCCGAGGCCCTCATCCAAGGCCTGGTGCTCCTGCAGGAGAAGATCAGGAGAGCTCCCAGCCTCAGCGGGGCGTGACCTCCCCGATGAGCCAGCCACCGTCTCCGAGTCCCCAAGCTCCCCCAGCGCAGCCGAAGCCAGAGCCTATCAGGGCGAAGGAGCTCGCCTCCAGGACGACGGCTAAGTTTCCTGACGTGAAGGTCGACTACACGAGGGAGAGAAGGCTCAAGATGACAGCTCCAGCGCCGAAAGCCAGCGACGTCGCAACCTTCGTCCGGGACGAACTCGGGTTCGACCACATCAGCACTGTGAGCGGCGTCGACTGGATAGCGAAGGATGAGTTCGAGATAATCTACTTCGTCGGGTCTTTCAGGCCTGGCTTCGAGGATTTCGTCGTCTGCCTCGCAGAGCGAGTCCCGCGCGGCAATCCCGTTGTCCAGACCCTGATCGGGGTGTGGGCCGGCGCGGAGTATCACGAGAGGGAGACGCACGAGATGTTCGGTATCAACTTCCAGGGCCATCCGAACCAGGGGCACCTGCTCCTTCCCGAGGACTGGAACGACCTGCCGCCGCTAAGGAAGGACTACGTCTCGCCTGGGAGATGAAGCGTTGACAATCCAGTCAGAGTATTCGCCCGACGCGGACAGGATAATGTCCGTCTCGCTCGGTCCCCAGCACCCGGGCGCGGGCCACTTCAGAATCAAGCTCTGGCTGGACGGCGACTACCTAGTCAGGGCAGAGCCCGACCCGGGCTACGTCCACAGGGGCGAGGAGAAGATGGGCGAGTACCGAAACTACATCCAGAACGTCCCGCACCTCGAGAGGCCAGTCATACTTGACAGCTCGAACATCCTGTTCGCGTACTCTCTCGGCGTCGACCAGCTGATGAACACGACCGTGCCCGTGAGGGGAGAGTACCTCAGGGTGATTATGTCCGAGTGCAACAGGATCATCTCCCACATGTACTTTCTCGGGATAATGGGCATCTTCACCGGCCACTCGACGATGACGACTTGGTGTATGGGGGACAGGGACTTTTGGATCGACGTGGCTGAGAGAATAGGCGGCGCGAGGGTCACGTTCGCCTACATCATCCCCGGGGGAGTCAGGAACGACATGCCCACAGGGCTCACCGAGAGGGGGCTGAAGACGTGCGACTGGTTCGAGAAGCGGATGGACGAATACGAGAAGATATTCCTGAAGAACCCGATCTTCCTCGAAAGGTCGGAGGGTGTGGGCGTGCTCTCGACGGAGGACGCGATCAGGCTCGGCGCGACCGGCACAGTGCTGAGGGCCTCCGGCGTCAGGCACGACCTGAGGAAGGACGAGCCGTACAGCGCCTACGACGACTTCGACTTCAAGGTCTCAGTCCTCGAGTCAGGCGACTCGTGGGCACGCTGTCAGGTGGCCCTCCTTGAGATGAGGGAGTCTGTCAAGATAATCCGCCAGGCCTTCAGGTCGATCCCGCCTGGCCCCGTCAGGGTAAAGATCGGGCCGCAGCCGAGGGTCCCCGCGGGGGAGGTATACTCGCGCACAGAGGCCGCGAGGGGCGAGATGAGCTACCACATAATCAGCGATGGCTCACCCAGGCCATACAGGCTCAAAATAGGGACGCCGAGCTTCAAGAACCTCGCGGCCCTCCCGCACCTCCTGAGGAACGTGCACGTGGCCGACATACCTGTCATATTCTGGTCGCTAAATTATTGGCCGGTCGAAGCGGACCGCTGAGCCTGTTCTAGGTTATATTCACTGTGATTAGGCATTTTCAGCCTTCTCTGGAGATATTAAGCGATTTTCTGGCCATCTCGACGTAATCATCTCTGTCCCTCCTGATCTGCTTCTTCAGTACTTCCCAATCACCTATCACTTGTTCCCGTTCAAGGTCTGTGGGTCGATATCCTAGACGAAGTGCTATCTCGACCTTGGCGGCCTTCTCAGGATGCCTCAAGGGGAGCGCCTTGAGAAGCTTTGAGACGTCTCCATAACGCCACAAAGTCAATCTCCAGATGAAGCCACTACCATTCTTCACTCCTCTCCTCGGGCTCTGCCGATTGCGTCTCAACGTTGGAGAGTATCCTTCCTCCGACAGGCGCGCAGAGATACTGCGCAGCAATCCTCTATTCGTGTTGGCGAGACTAAACTCGAAGGCTCCCCATCGCTTCTTCTTGTGCAAATAGACACTTCCTTCAGCATCGAAGAGCCCCGCCAAGAAGGCAAAGAATCTCTTCCTATCTTTAATCAACTTCGCGATACGTTCATCAAACTCGAGCAAGAATCGAAAACTGGCATCCAGGTCGCAATCAAGGCTCCATTCGTAAGGGGTGAGCCGACTGGGCCTTGGGTACTCGTACACCGGTCCGTATCTGGAGAAGACATCTCGGAAGAGACGTGTCATTGCGGGATGAGTTGTTCCCGTCTTGACGCGAATCGACCGACCATGCGTAGTGACGTAGAAGTCTCCTTTGGCAAGTCCAAGCAGGTATGCTTGGTCGAGGGTGGTGCCGTCAAAGCGATGTTTCTCATGCTTGGTCACCGCCTTGATTTGCGCTTCAACCTTGTCGCGGAGCTGCACCCCTCTCCGCTTCAGGTGGTAGAAGACTGTCACGGGGTCAAGCCTGCTTCCGGCAATCTGCCTGAGCGACTCTCCGCCATTGTACCTTCTAATCCAGTCCTCCACCATCTCCTCAGTCACCTTCCTGATGTGCTTCGCCCTGTCCCTCCTCTGGATTCGGTACTTCCGCAGGTAATACAGCACAAGCGTCTCATCAGACTTTGGGTTCGTGCCCTTCAGACCGTATGCATAGGCGATTTTCGCCGCCGAGAGCTTCCTCCCAACATACAACTGCTCAAGGTCTTCCTTCTTCGGCGGCCAGGCGAGCCCTCCGGACAATCTACATGAGAGTTCACTTGTGCTCTTAAGCGCCTTGGAGAAGTGTTGTCGCAGTCCGCAGAAATCTTATGCCGCCCCCTAGCGGCGGCTTGGAAGTCCTGCATCCAAGGTTATTAGCGGGCTGTCCCGCTGGCACACAGATAGTCGATGCTGACCGACTTGGTCGTCCTACTGGGCGCCCTTCTCGTAATCTGGGTCATCGCTTCTCTGCCCGCATACGTGGCAGGGAAGATTGTCACTGGCGGAAGGGCTACCCTCGGCGAGGCTATGGTCGCCACCCTTGGCGGGGTCATAGTCTACGGGCTGACTGTGGTGGCAGTCGCCTTCTTCCTCGGTGCCGTGATAGGGCCGACTGCGATAGTATGGGGTGGAATCCTCGGGTTCCTCGCGTTCTTGGGCGTCTACAAGTCATCCTTCCACACAGGCTGGCTGGGGGCGTTCGCCATCGCCGTGGTATCGGTCGTGGTGGCCCTTGTAGTCAACCTGATAGTCGGAGCCCTGTTCGGCGTCTCCTTCCCGGCCGCCCTCCCGCACCAGATCAACCTCTGATGACCCGCAAAGCGACAATCGAAAGTTAACCTCACTGTCAAGAGATATTGTCAGCTTGGGCTATGCCAGCATTACGCAGCCATCTGACGCAGAGAAAGCGTTGAGCAAGTTCACCAAGGAGTGGAAGGCCGAGGAGAAGGACGGCTTCGGCAAGAGGACGAGAGAAGCGGTCAAGGGCCCCAAGCCCATCCGTCCTCAGATACTGAGGGCGACGCAGCAGCTGACGGGCGAGGTCAACAGGCTGGACGCATCCATGAACAGGCTGAAGCAGAGGGAGAACTCAATCTTCAAGAAGACAGTCGCAGCGGTACAGGCACACGACCAAGAGTCGAGCAAGGCATATTCGAGCGAGCTGGCGGAGGTCCGCAAGATGACTAAGATTGTCACGCAGTCCAAGCTGGCGCTCGAGCAGATTACGACTAGGCTGCAGACCGTCACGGACATGGGCGACTTCGCACTCACGCTAGCGCCCGCGATAGGGGTCGTCAGGAACGTCAGGGCGACCCTCGGAGAGGCGATGCCCGACGCTCAGGGCGCACTCGGTGAGATCGGCTCCCAGCTCAACTCAATCATGGCCGACGTCGGCCAGATTACGGGGATGAACTTCTACACAGCAGAGTCGAGCGAAGAGGCGAACAAGATACTCGCAGAGGCGGCTGCTATAGCTGAGAAGAGGATGAGCGAGTCTCTTCCCGAAGTGCCGTCTTCAAGCGAGTCGATATTCTCAAGCGGTTAAGGAAGCTAGAGGCCGTTCGGTGCAAGCAGGGCGGTCTCCTTCCTCACTTCATGCCGGCGATGAACTGTTCCAGAGCAGCTCGAGGAACTGCTTGAAGTGGCTCGCTACCTGCGGGCTGTCTATCCAGCCGCACGCCGAGTAGTCGGGCAGGGAGATTAGAGCCATCTTGTCGTCGACAAGGAGGTCAACAGCCACCAGGTTGCCCTTCCTTAACTTGACGCCAGGCGGTAGAATGCCTGATGCCCCTCCGTCTCCAATGCACCTGACCTTCAGCCTCCTCTTTACCGCTAGACCCAGTAGGTTCAGCAGTCTTTCGTCGTTCAACCCCAATGTGGGAGTGACCAACACTACACTCTCCCTCGCTCCTGCAACCAACTCGTAGATCTTGGACAGGACCCTGTCTCTTCCCCTCAGCGTATAGACCAGCTCTGCCTCCTCGGCGGGTTCCGACCTGTAGACCCTATCTAGGGCATCGAAGGCCTCATCCATCTTGGAGGCCACCATCGACTTCACGCTCCCTGGTTTCCTAGCACGGTACGTCGCCGGCCTCCTCCTCACAAGCTCGACCCACCCCTTCGCCTCGAGCCTCTTGAGCGCCTCGTAGGCATTCGGGTGCGGAAGGCTGGCATCCTCGGCGACCCTCCTCGGGTCGGAGGGACCGAGCTTGACGAGCGACGCGTAGCATTTGGCCTCGTAACCCGTGAGGCCTACGCTCTTCAGCTCCTCAACAACTGCGTGCGGTTCCAAGCAGGTTGAGGACGGCGAAGCTCTTATATAGGATTTTAGTTGCATTGGCAACTAATGTCTCCCAGGGATTACGACGTGGTCATCGCTGGCGGTGGGATGGCAGGCCTCATCACAGCCGCGTCCATCGGCTACCACTCCAAGGGCAAAGCACGCGTGCTGGTGATCGACAGGAACCCGGAGACCGAGCCGGGCAAGAAGACTCACAACGGCTGGACGTGCGGCGACGCCACGAGCAAGAGGAGCCTCGACTACCTGGCGGACCACATCGGCATCAGGTACGGGTCCCCAGAGCTCGAGCACCCAGTCAAGGGAGTCTACGTCTACTCGCCCGACAGGAAGACGAAGGTCCTCTTCGAGGGCGAAGGGTACCTCTTCAACAGGAAGCTCGCCCCGAGGCGTCAGGTCAACGACGCGAAGAAGTTCGGCACAGAGTTCATGTTCGGAGCGACAGCAGAGAGGCTCCTCTCGGAGAACGGTTACATCATCGGCGTCTCGGGAAGGAAGGCTGACGGGTCGACATTCAGCGTCACCGCAAAGGTTGTCATCGACGCAACAGGTTCTTCGTCCGTGCTGAGACGCTTTCTCCCAATCCCCTCCATGATTGAGAAGGAGATTGACGGGGACGACGTTGTCGGGACAGGGAGGTACATACTCGACTTCGACCCGGCCGCGGACGAGCCGTCATACTTCTCGCCCGACTACTGCATCATACACCTAGACCAGTTCAGGGCACCGGCTGGCTATTGCGTCGCCCCCGACACGCCGATAGTCTGCAAGAACAGTTTGAAGGCCATAGTGGACGTTAAGATGGGAGACGAGGTACTTACTTCTGAGGGTTGGATGCCAGTCTCTGCCACTAGCAGGCGGAACTATTCAGGACTTCTCGTCGCCGTAACGCCTTACATGCTGAACCAGGAGATCAGGCTGACTCCTGAGCACTTGGTGCGAGTGTGGAACCCCAGAACTGGAGAAATATGGAAGCGCGCCGACGAGCTAATCAGGAGTGTCAGTGGGAGTCATAGAGGTGGGGATTACCTGGTCGTTCCCCTGCCCACCGCCGCGAAGAGCCCACTGCTGGAGCTCGACGTTTTGCAGTACGTCAGTGGACTGGTCGAGGACGGCTTCGTTTACGTGACAATCAGACGCTCGTTCTTCAACGGCCGCGGACCTGACGGGACCTATCTCAGGCAGATTACCCTGGCGAAACACCCCAAGCGGACCCGTATGCCCACCAAGGTCAAGCTAGACGAGAACTTCATGGAGCTCTGCGGCTGGTACGTCTCCGAAGGCTCGATCAGGAAGAACCACGTTACAATCTCGAACACCAACAGGAATTACATCGAACGCATTCTCAACCTTACGAAGGCGCTCGGTTTCAACACCTCGGTCTGGAAGAATCTCAGGAAGGAACGGAGCCTGCCTTGCTACAACATTGACATCACTAACTCTCTCCTAGCGAAGGTCATGGAACAAAATTTCGGCAGGGGAGCCAGGAACAAGAAGCTCCCCTCATGGATACACGAGATTTCGAAGACAAGCAAACTGGCCTTCCTGAAAGGTCTCTACTTCGGAGACGGCAGCATCGAACACCAGAGGGGCGGCAGGTCAGACGCGCGTTCCTACTCGACAGCTTCCAGGGTGCTTTCTATCGATCTCTGGCTTCTTCTTGCTGGATTGGAGGTCATCGCCTCGATCAAGAGGAACAAGGTGAAGAACGCATGGGCGGTCACTGTCTTTGGTCATCAAGCAGGCTTCCTCGGTGAGGAACTCCTGCGAAGTAGGAGAAAGCAAAACAGGGGTTTCGTGCTGGGTGATGGAAGGGTCTATCTAGGAATCAGCAAGCTGGAGAGGAGCGAGTACAGCGGTCCAGTCTTTGACTTGAATACGGGCGGAGACTTCACTCCCCTGTTCAACGTCCACAACTGTTGGGTCTTCCCGAAGGGCAGGACGAAGGTGAACATCGGACTCGGCGTCTCAAAGTCTGGGCTCGACAGACGGAACAGGAGGTTTGGGCTTAACGACAACCTGCAGACCCTCATCGACAAGTACGTCGCTGACAACCCAGTCGTCAAGAAGCCGAGACAGCCGACGAGCGAAGCAGACTCTGGCAACACGAAGGGGAACTGGCAGGTTCCGGTCCGCAGGCACAACGATTGCATGGTCGCGAACGGCTTCGCGATCGTTGGCGACGCTGCGTGGATGCCGCGCCCAATAGACGCTGGCGGCATCAGCCCCTCGATTTACGGGGGGACGATCCTGGGCAAGGTCGTGGCCGAGGCCGTGGAATCGGGTGACACGAGCGAGGGCTCGCTCTGGAAGTACAACGTCGAGTACATGAACACGCACGGGTACCCGATGGCGAGCTTCGAGGTCCTCAGGAGGTACCTGCAGACCGTCACTAACGAGGAGATCAACTACGGAATGAAGCACTTCCTCTCCGAGGATGACGTAGCTGCAATCACAGAAAGGAAGCATCCTGAGTTCAACAGGGCCCGGCTGATGAGCCCCGCGATGTGGTTCAGGGTCCTAGCCCAGTTCTCCCTCGCGAGGGGCCTCAGGTACACAGTGGAGAAGAGCGCCGCGTTGGTGGGCGTGAACCTACGCTACCCGGAATCCCCCAAGGGGTTCGAGGAATGGAAGGGGCGGCTGGCGCGCGAGCTCCTAGAGACAGTGGAGAAGTTCAAACCTCTCGACGTGGCTAACTAAAATATCCCACGCCTCGCCCCCCATGGTCATGGCCTCCCACCTCGATGACGAGATTCTTGACTC
This sequence comes from Nitrososphaerales archaeon, assembly GCA_032906765.1. NCBI lineage: Archaea > Thermoproteati > Nitrososphaerota > Nitrososphaeria > Nitrososphaerales > Nitrososphaerales archaeon. The sequence goes on along the minus strand of JAJTZB010000009.1, from coordinate 33,103 downwards.
GTTCAAGGAATTCGCGCCCTCCTCCGCGTACCTGATGGGCTTCGACGACTACGCCGGGAAGCTCTTCATTCCGTCGCAGGAGAACGTCGACGCAGCCCTGAGGAAGGTCCGCGAGCTGAAGGGGAGGGCTGAGACCGAGCTCCAGCGGAAGTCGCTCGACTCGATGGAGACTGCCCTCCGCTTCGACGAGCCCCAGCCGGTGCTCGACGACATCGTGGGGTCTATCTTCGCGTTGCTTGTGAAGGAGGGTATCAAAGACGAACACATGCTCCTGTTTCTCAAGAACGCTGCGGACGCACTCGACGCCTCGACCAAGAGATACTCTGGGAAGAACATCCCCGTGGGCGTGAAAGCACTCGTCCTCTACAGGCTCGGCAGCGTCGTCGAGATACTCGATACGGTGAACGGGCAGACCAAGAGCGCCGAGGTGAAGGCTGCTTGCGACGCACTGAAGACCAAGGCCTCCGAGTATGTCGGCTTGTTCCAGCTGGAAGGCTTCGGTCATGGCGAGTTCCAAAACGTGGAGAAGGTCTTCAAGAGGGACGGTTTCGACCTCGGCAGGCAGAGCTTCTACCCGGACGCTCTCTCGAAGGCGCTGGACTACGGCGAATCTCCCGAGGAGCTCGAGAAGAATGCCATGGCATGGATTGACGAGGAGCTCCCCAAGTTCAGGAAGGCCACAGAGGCGTTGGCCAAGAAACTCGGGTGCAAGACAGTCCCCGAGGCAGTCGAAACTGCAATCAACTCGAGGATGAAACTCGACCCGAAGAAGCTCCTCCGGACCACTCAGCAGATCAGGAAGGTCATCCAGCCGCTCGTAAACCAAGACGTACACGGTATCAACCCCAAGTACAGGACGAAGGTCATCGAGACTCCTCCCTACCTGACAGGGACCATACCCACAGGCGCTGCGCAGTTCTTCAACACCTACACCAAGAAACCTTTCCAGGTGTTCTTCCAGACGACTGACCCCAAGAGAGATCCAGACAAGTCGGTGACTGGCCTGATGAACCTACTCGTGCACGAGGAGTACGGCCACTGCGTCCACCATTCGAACAGCGTGATGGGTTTCGTCGGCAAGATTTCAGCACTCCAGCTTCTGCCAGCGCTTCCCACCGGAGGTCCGATCACAGAGGGCCTATCATTCAACAGAGAGCTGGAGTTCCTCGAGGCGTCGAAGAAGCTCGAGACGAAGAAGAAGCTGACGAAGGCGGAGAGAGACTACGTGAAGTCGATGGCGAAGTTCGGAGGATTGAAGCTAATCAACCTCGAGCTCGAGTTCTGGACAAGGCGCTGGCGCATCGTCAGGTTCCTCAGGGTCATTGGCGACGTCCGCATCAACACTGGCAAGCAGGGGCTTCTTGAATTCGTCGACTGGGCCAACGAGCGCACCGGAGTGCCGCGTAGCAGCGTCTACTTCCAACTCTTCCCTGCGCACGAGGGCATGTTCCCTGGGTACGCTACAAGCTACGCGGTGGTCGGCCAGGAGATAAGGGCGCTCGAGCGGCGAATCAAGGACGACAGGAAGAGAGTCAAGTTCTCGACATACCTCTGCAGCGTCGGCTTCCCTCCCAGGAGCATCTACGTGAGGATGCTCAAAGACTACGTCAAGAAACTGAAATAGCCCCAACCAACCCCGGCGAACCCATGAAGTTCGACAAGAAGGCAGGGGACTTCCTGAAGGGCACTCACTTTGCGAAGCTGGCAACACCGAACAAGAACGGCTCTCCTCAGCTGACTCCTGTCAGGTACAAGTACGACAACGGCAAGTTGATCATCAACACGACGAGGGACAGACAGAAGTTCCTCAACATGAAGAGGGACGACAGGGTCGCCTTCTTCATCGACGAGGGGTACAGGTACGTCGCGACTAGGGGCAGGGCCAGAGAGGCCAAGGAGAGGGACCCGAACGAGGACATCGAGGCACTCGCAGTCGCCTACACGGGGGAGGAGAAGGGAAGGGAGTCAGCGAGAGATGTGTACTGGAAACAGCAGAGGGTCTCCTTTGAGATAGCCCCGCTGCGAGTTTTTAGCGGCCTCTAGCCTGTCGCTACTTCATCGCCCTGAAGAAGAAGTCAGTCACGAACCTGCCGTAGGCCTCCCTGTCAGACGCCTTTGAGAAGTGCAGGTGCTGGAAGATGACCCTGTTGAGCATGCCGAGGAGGCAATCTGCGGCCAGCCCTTTGTCAGTCCTCCTGAAGACGCCCTCCTGCATGCACCTCCAGATCAGGTCCGAGGCCAGCGAACGCACCTTGTCTAGGTCGACGCTGATCATCCTCGCGCTCTCCCTGTCGAGCGTCGCGGAATCCCTCATGTAGAGTCCGGCGTCGAAGGCGTGCTCAGGAAATGAGGAGAGGTACGTCTTGATGAACGCCGACAGGGCCTTCGACGCGTCCCTCTCGGCCACAATCCTCGAGAGCTTGCCGATCAGGTCTGCCATCGAGACCTTGCTCCTCGTCACAGCCTCGAAGAGCCCCCTCTTGCTCCGGAAGTAGTAGTAGATGACAGGGGCTGTCGTGCCCGCCTCCTTGCATACGTCCCTAATCGATACGTTGGCGAATCCTTTTTCCGCGAAGAGCTTGGAGGCGGCCTGCAGAATCTTGCCCGCGGTGACTCGCTGGTCGCTCGCCTGCATTTCGGTTGAAATTGGCGCCGCGCGTATTTAATTCTTGTATGCTCGTACGGGGTCTCTAGTCGAAGTCGCCGCCGCCTTCACCGCCCATTCCTCCTCCGCCTCCAGGCGGGCCGGGCGGGGCCTTCGACTTGCCCGCTGCGATCACGTCGTCGATTCGGAGTATCATGGACGCCGCCTCCGTGGCGGACCTTATCACCTGCTCCTTCACTAAGAGGGGCTCGAAGACCTGCCTTTGGTACATGTCCTTCACCTTGCCGTCGGTCGCCTCGACGCCGAACCACTTGCCGCCCTCTGCGTGCTTCGCCCTGAACTCTACCTGGGCGTCGATTGGGTCCATCCCGGCGTTCTCGGCGAGGGCTATGGGTATCGACTCGAGCGCCTCTGCGAACTTCTGGGCCGCGAGCTGCTCCCTTCCGGTGAGCTTCTCTGACCACTTCATCACCTGGTAAGCCGCCTCCGCTTCGGGTGCGCCCCCGCCCGCAACGATCGCAGGCTTCTCCATGACGTCCTTCGTGACCATGAGCGCATCGTGAACCGAGCGCTCTCCCTCGTCGACTATGCGCTGCGTCCCTCCCCTGATCAGCAAGGTCACGGCCTTTGGATTCTTGCATCCTTCGATGAAGACCCACCTGTCCTCCTCGATCTTCCTCTCCTCTACGAGAGCCGCATAGCCTAGGTCCGCAGCAGTGAGGTCCTCGAAGTTGTTGACGACCCTCGCACCCGCGGCCCTAGCGAGCTTGGTCATGTCGCTCTCCTTGGCCCTCCTGACGGTCAGAATCCCCGCCTTTGCGAGGTAGTGCTGCGCGATGTCGTCGATTCCCTTCTGGCAGACGACCACGGTGACACCGACGCCAGCGACCTTGTCGACCATGCCCTTCAGCATCTTCGTCTCCTCGTCCAGGAACTTCTTCATCATGGACGGGTCGTTGATGTTCAGCTTCGCGTCGAACTCAGTCTTCTCAATCTCGAACGGGGCGCTGACTAAGGCTATCTTGGCCTTCTCCACCCTCTTCGGCATGCCTGAGTGGACGACTTCCTTGTCGAGCACTATGCCTTGGATTAGCTTCGTGTCGCCCAGCGAGCCACCGGGCTTCTTCTCCACCTTGACGTTGTCGATGTCCACCTTGTACCCCTTCTGCGTCTTCTCGGCAACAGCCATCGTGGCGTCTACGACCATGCCTGCGAGCTGCTCCGCCTCCTTCGAGATGAGCTTTGTCTGCATGCTCGTCCGGGCCACCTTGACGAGCCAGGTTCTATCCTGCGGGTCGATCTTCTCTGCCATGGCGTCGAGCGCCTCCACCGCCTTCCTTGACGCCTTCATGTAGCCTTCAACTATCACTGTCGGGTGGACGTCCTTGTCCAGAAGCTCCTCTGCCCTCTCGAGCAACGCACCCGCGAGGACGACGGCGGAGGTCGTTCCGTCCCCCACCTCGTTGTCGGTCGTCTTGGCGACTTCGACGAGCATCTTCGCTGCTGGGTGCTGCACGTCTATCTCTTTGAGCATCGTCGCCCCGTCGTTTGTTATCGTTACGTCGCCGAGTGAGTCGACGAGCATCTTGTCCATCCCCCTTGGGCCGACCGACGACCTGACTATCTCTGCGATCAGCTTCGCAGCAGCGATATTGTTCTTCTGGGCCTCTTTGCCCCTATTCTGGCTCGCCCCCTCCCTCAAGATGAGGACGGGCTGCCCCGACGATGTCATGGCTGGAATAGCTTGGGTTGACATAGATGATTCGCTGTTAGGTATACAACTTCGCGTTGTAGATAAGTATTGCGGCGCCCAGAGTAATTACTTGGCTCTGTCGAGGCGAGTCCAAACCTCAATGCCAGGTTCCTCTCACGAGGTGCTGGGCAGGCTCATCTTCGCAGTCACCCATTGAAGAATCAGCTTGCGGAATGTAGGTCGCTTCTCCCTTGACATCTGCCCGATACTCATCGGCGGCGCTGAAGGTCGGAATCCCAAGGCTCCTACTTGTGGGTCTTTGGGTGTAGCTTCTCGATTGCCTTGGCGAGGCCTATGTCCCAGCTCGTGACGCCCCCCTCCGAATGTGTCTGTATCGACAGTCTGACAGTCGTGTACCTGACGTTGATGTCGGGGTGATGCTCCTGCTGTTCGGCAACCCTCGCGACCAGATTCAGGAACGCGATTCCGTCCATGAACTTGTCGAACTCGAACGTCTTGACGATGAACTTTCCCCGATGTCTCCAGCCACTCAGGCCCTTCAGCTTCGCCCTGATCTCTCTCGATGTGAGAAGTCGAGGCAACGAGGCGTGCGACCTGACGCTCCTAATTAACTTAGCAACTGCAGGCCGGAAAAACACAAAAACGTCAAGTCGTCTGAATCTGCGACGCGCACACATCGAGTCTTAAATATCCCCAAGCACTCACGCGCGAAAGAAAATGGAGCTCAAGCCGACCAAGGGTCTTAAGGTCAAGGTCAACGCCCGGCGCGAAGCCGTCTTCGGCGAAGAGTCTGTGGCGGTAAAGAAAGTAGCTCTGCCAGACGGCAAGGGAATGAGCGGGATCATGACTGGGGTCACGCTCGCAGGATACTGCGAGGTCGAGATGCCGGGTCTCGACGGCCAAAGGCATTGGTACCCCATCGACGAGCTGCTCGGAGAGAAGGGGGAGAAGGTAGTCGAGGAGGTGTTAGTCATTGAAGACGGCGAAGGGGACGAAGACGACTCCGAGGAATAGGGGTTGATGCCCCTTTGGGCGCACAAGATATCCAGGAACTCGTCTTCGCCGTGGACGTGTCGTCATTCACCAAGAACGGATTCATCGGCACAACCAGCTTCGGCGGCAAGCCAGTTGAGGTAGAGTTCGACGACGGTGACGAGGGCATCTTCCTCTCAGCCGAGATGTGCGAGAAGATAGGCGTCAGGAAGAACTCGAAAGTGGACGTGATTGTCGAAGCCGACGACCGCCCGCAGGTTGCGGAGAGCGTCTTGGCCGGGGTCGTGAAGGCGCCTCGGGTCTCGAACGCGAAGGTGTACTACGAGGTCGGGAGGAGCGGCGGGGCCGTAGTGCGCATAAGGAAGCGCTAGTCGAGCATCGTGTCGCCGTCAGAATCGGGTATCTCATACCACCTCGCCTTCTCTCCGATTCTCGCCCTCATCTTCCAGGAGAGTCCCTTCGGCTTCGACTCGATCATGCCTGTCAACCTCTCTATTCTTGGGACGACCACGCTTCTGTCGTCGCTTCCCAGTGTCTGGGCCCATCCCAGGAGGGCGGCGAGGCTCTTGGTGAACGTCGCGTAGACTCCCCAGTCCTTCGAGCATGCCTCGGCAATCTTGTTTCCTTCAATCTCCCCGCTGCCGTTCGTGACGTCATAGTCGTGGAAGGCTGCTACAAGGTCGAGGTACTCCTTCTCCGTCTTCTCTACGACCTGCAGCTTGGTCATCATAAGCTCAGTGAGCGGCAGGGTGTACGAATCGGGGGCCAAGCTGTCCTTGAAGTTGAACTTGTGGCACATCTCGAACTCGTCAAGGAAGATGTCCACCCTCCGCCTGTTGACCATGTCGTAGTAGATCAAACGCCTCCCCATACTCAGCTTGTTGAAGACCTCGCGGGACTTGTAACCGAGCGTTTCCATGATTTTCATGACCTCCCTGCAGTCTTCACGTCTCCCCATCAGGTCGATGTCCTTGTTCTCCCTGTAGTAGCGCGCCTCGCGTGAGCTGGGGCAGAGCAGCTTGAACGCCAGCCCGCCGAGGAGCCTCAACCTCACCCCTCGCGTCTCGCCGAAGTCAATCACTTGCTGAGCTGCCTCCAGCCCGTTGGCCGGAAGCATGATGACGCTTTCCATCTGTGAGAAAAATGCCCTTCATTCGGATTTAAAGGCTGTTTGCATTAGCGTGTCGATTAGCACTCCTTTGCTAATTCGGCCTGCAGGCTGCGCCCTACCGGTCCTGCCCGCTGCCTCTGGTCTTGCGCAGGTTCATGAGGACCCACTGAGGCTTCTTCCACTGCTCCTCGTAGCCTTGGGCGTTCCTGACGATGACAGTCCTGCCGTCGTCGTCAACTTTTTCCACTGCGGGAAGGTTGGCCCTGCGCCGAGTATACTCCAAGTCAGACATCTCGACCTCACGGGAGCTTCCGATGCTCGCGTGCCAGTCTGCGTTCGCGCCGTTAAGCGAGAAGAAGACGGACGCGCCACCAGCTTCGAGGTAGACCCTCGCGTACCTGAGCTTCCTCGGGAGCATGTGTTCGAGAAAGAACTTCATCCGGACATCGAGAGGCGCGTTTCGCTTATTAACTTATTACTGGCGCATCTGCTGTGACCTTCACCACATGGTTGCTTCTCGCCAGACTTCGGTGAAAGTGAGTCAGTCTTGTCCAGCGAAATAGCGGAGGAGCTCTCAAAACAGACGCAGGAGCTGGTCTCGAAGTTCGAGAGCAGGGCCGCTTCCTTCTCGCAAAGGCGCGACCTCACGGGTCTCACGCTGCCCGCGGACGCGCGCCGAGCCGAGGAGTTCGCAGTCAAGCTCTTCGGAAGGGGGGAGCACATCGCAACCGGGATAGACGGTTCGATGGACTTCGACGAAAGGCTCCAGATGATCCTCTTCTACTCAAACGCCACCGCCTACAACTGCACATTCACTGTCAACGACCAGATACACTTCGACCTCGACTCGGCGTACAGGGATTCGAAGCTCGCGGCCTCGGCCGCCGTTCCCCTCTGGTCCGAGGACCTCGCGAACGTCTCCAGCGCGGAACCAGAGATCGACATCGAACTAGAGCACTCGATGGAAAGGATACCAAACTCCTTCATGACGCTCGGAGAGCTTTTCCTCGCCAACCTCGCATGCGAGAAGGCTAGCATAGTTTTCCTCGACAGGCCAATGTCCGGTACCTACTCAACGCTGTCGCGCGACGCGAGGAACCTCCTCAAGCGGAAGGAGAGCAATCTCACAAAGTGGCCCGGGGAAAATGGTGTCACGCTCCTCGACCTTCACCTCGCGATCAAACTCGGCTCGCCCGCAATGGTTGTCCCGACTAGGAGCCGCTACCTTCCGCTCGCCATCATCCAAGAGCTGATGGACGGTCCCAAGACAGTGAGCCAACTCGCAACCACGCTGAAGGTTGGAGAAGGGGAGGTGACGCGGGCGAAGAGCAGGCTTGAGAAGCTCGACAAGATGTACGGCAACAAGCTTCTCGCCGACTCGACGGACAAGAGCATCGTCCTAGCCGAACGGGTGACCGGCTACTGGGAGCGCGTTTCCGCCCTTTCAATGACATATGCGAGGGACGTCTTCGAGCGAAGGCGGCACCCCCTCGCGCTGGGAGGCGACGAGTACATCACGATTCTGGACGTCAACGCGATGTCCCTCTTCCTCCTCGACCTCCTCTGCCAGAGGGCCAAGGAAAAAGGAGTCCTGCTGATTGGAATCGCGAAGGACACCACAGCCACGGACATAGCGAGGGCAGTCCTCCCATTCGCCGCTTCACGGGGCTTCCTTCGTCTCTCGTCTGCGCCTCCGCGCCTCAAGAACGACAGAGCGTTCCTGGCGATACTGAGTTCGGAGAATCCGTCCATCAAGACGCCCTGGCGGACCATGAGCTACGACTCTGCCTTCTCGACAGTGATAGACATCGACGGCAACTTCGTAAGCGCGAGGAAGGTCGTCTCGCGCGAGAAGCTCTTCGTGCGGTCCTTCTTCCAGCTGAGGAGCCTGAAGACCGACCCCAGTGTCCGCTCACAGGTCTTCCTCTTCGACAGAGTCTACGACGCCCGATTCGACGCAGATGCCACGAGGGACTTCTCGGTGAAGGAGAGGGCAGGCACTGCGCACTTGAACCCTTACTTCGAAGGGGACGTCCAGAGCCAACTCTCCAACCTCATCCTCCACATTCTTTCCCTGAACGACAACCCGGAGGTCTTCGAGGCCTTCGGGCACAACCAGCTCCTCTACCTCGCTGACAAGGCGGTTAAGGCCGAGGTGAGGATGTTAAGGAGCTCCCTTCACGGCGTCGCCGACCTCAGGGTGGGCGGCGTATCAAGCAGGAGGAAGATATTCGGGCTCGTCACACCTTATAGGCAGCAGAGGGCTGAAGCGGAGCACGCGAGGATGCGTTCCAGTTGACACAGTCCAGTGCATTCGACGACATGGACGGGGAGTTCGACGCGAGGCTCAAGCGCACCACAATCGCGACCAGGACATCCAAGAGCGAGGGCAGGGAGCTTACAGTCTCCAACCCGCTGGCAATCCTTGAAGCTCGCTTCAGCTACAAGGTCCTCGACAGGCTTTACTCGCCGAGCTTCGCTGCAATAGAAAGGAACGTCGACGGTGAGACGCGATACGTCATTTACGAGGTCGTCGGGGTAACACCAACCCACTACCAGCTCTCAGGGGTGGACTCCTCGATGCCCACACTCCTCAGGAAGGAGTACCTGGACACGATCAAGGAGAGCTGGGGCAAGTCCCAGGAAACGTGGATCGACCTCGCAGCCATTCCGACCTTCTACGTGGCAAGGGTGTCTGGTCAGGACCTGGAGTTTTCCAGGGCCCCTCACGTGCCACTGCCCGGGGCAAGGGCGTTTCTGCTCTCCAAGTCAGCAGTGGAGAAGTTCCTCTGCGAGGAGCAGGGCGAGGAGATCGGAAGGATGTCTGGGTTCGACCTCCCTTACACAGCCAGCATGGACAACCTGATTCGTTACCACTGCGGTTTCTTCGGCTTCAGCCTCGACCACTACGAGCCGATCGTCTACAGAAAGGACGGTCAACTGATCATTGAGCCAATCGGAGACTTGGTCGACCGACACTTCGTCGACTCAAAGGAAGGCCGGGCCTACACAGCGTCCGTAGAGGTCCTCAGTTTCGACCGAGAATCGATGGACGTCAAGTGGTCTCCTGTCCAGTACGTCTTCAGGCATCGCTACGAGGGCAAGCTGCTTAGGTTTCGCGCCAGGACTGGAAGAGCTGTGACCGTAACGCCAGGGCATTCGCTCTTCGTGCTAAGAGACGGGAGAATCCAATGCCTGCCGTCCGATGAGCTTCGCGTGGGCGACTCGCTGGTCGGGAGCAGGACGTTGCTCTCCGAGCAGTCACAACCAATCACTTGCGACTTGGCGGAGATTTGCAAGGGGGATGGGGAGGGGATTTCAGTGGTCGGTGTCCAGCCGGAAGCGTTCAGCGCCCTGGATTCGAGGATTCCGAGTTGGAAGCGGTCGCGATGGAGGCATTCCAGAGCGCTTCCGCTCACCTACTGGGAGAGGTTGGGCGAGGAATCTCGAAAGAATGGGCGACTTAGCTACAAGGGATGCCGGCAGCCGACGCCAACAAGGCTCGTGGTCGATTCCGACCTGGCGAAGTTGCTAGGCTATTTCGCAGCCGAGGGACATGTCAGCATCAGAGCGCGATGCTCGTACAAGGTCGAGTTCACCCTGAGCAGGACTGACCTGCAAATAGTCAGGGACCTCAGACGCATCCTAAGCAACAAGTTCGGGATAGCGCCGAGAACGTCGAAGCACGGGAAGAACGCCATCCGCATCTCGTTCAACCACAGGATTCTCGCTCGGCTCTTCTCGAGCCTTGTCGGTCACGGCGCAGCTAACAAGAGGGTGCCGCTCGTGGTCCTGAACTCGCCTGTCGAGGTCAGGAGGGCATTCCTACAAGCGTGGGCATTAGGGGACTACGGGGTCACCGTTTCTCAAGCGCTGATGAACGACGTGATGTACATGCTCTCGCTCGAAGGCACTGTAGCCACGGTCAGCAGATGGCTACCCAACACGCGCACGGTCATCGAAGGGAGGCCAGTCAATGCACGCCCGCGATTCCAGCTTCGGTTCCCGCGAGCCAGGGAACTCCAGGTCGACAGAGTGCGACCCAGGAGAGGGAGGGCGGAGCCGAGCTTCCCTGCGACTCAGCTCCCGAAGTCATTACACTCGATGCTCCAACACCCATCCCACGTTGCACGTTCTGGACTGCGTGTGGGGAGAAGATTGCTGGAAGAGGTCGGTGGCAGGATTGAGAGGTTGGAATCCTATCAAGGCCTGCCCAAGTCTGCAGACGAAGCCAGACACGACGGCGTCTACAGGAGAGGCTTTGAGAGGTACCTCACGAAGAATGGAAACGCAGTTGCCGTCACGCAGCTTCTCCTGGAAGCTGACCACGAGTTCGAATACGTCAGACGCCTCGTTGACTCTGAACTTACGTTCTACGAAATCGAAGCGATTGAGGAGGTCGCTCCGACCTCCCCATTCGTCTACGACGTGTCCGTGCCGGGGGACGAGAGCTTTCTCGCAGGTTTCGGCGGAGTGTTCTGCCACAACACCGGTTCAGGCAAGAGCAACCTCTCGAGCTCGCTGATACGGCGGGCGCTCAGCAGGGACCCAAGCCTGACCGTAGTGATTCTGGACATCGCCGGCGAGTACACCGTCAACCTTCTGGACCTCCTCGGAAAGGACGCCAAGGTCCTCAGCACTGAGATCTTCGACTCAGCCGAGGAGTTCGTCAGCTCCCAGACAATCCCGGAGAGCCTTGAGGACTCTGTCGGGAGGAAGGCGATAGAAGACGCGCTCGCAGCGGTCTACAAGGGTGGCGTCGAGAGGCTCTCGCTCCGTCAGGAAGGTGGGATTGACCTCGGTTGGATACAGACGCTGCTCGAGAACGCGGCGGAGAGCGGAAAGGCGGGAGGGACGGCTGCGAAGATAGGGCTGTCGTCATTCACATTGGAGCTCTACGAGACGCGGAGCCTACGTCCGAGCGCGAAGCTCACAGACCTCGACGACGAGGCGAGGAAGGCGCTGGCATTGCAACTGACGGACGTGCGCGGGAAGGTCCACCAGATGTCCGGGTTGAAGGGAGACCTCGACCTCATAATAGAGATGCTCGAATCCGGGGCCTCAGGCGATCAGGCGAGCTCGAGGCTCAACCCCGAGAGGCTGGCAGAGCGGCTGGCGAAGGGGGCTGGAGCCAAGCTGAATATTCTCTACCTGCCGGAGCCGATGATGGCGAGGCAGGCCACTGAGAGGCTCATCCGCCGCCTGCTCTTCTTGAAGAAGAAGCACGGGAACAAGCAGCGTGTCCTAGTAGTGCTCGACGAGGCGCAGGAGTACATCCCTGACGAGCACACGGAGAGGGAGTTCACAACCCAGTCGAACCGCGCTGTGGAGCAGCTGCTCCGTCAGGGGAGGAAGTACAGGGTCCACTGCTGGATGGCCACCCAGAGGGTGGCGAGGCTGAACGTCAACGCTCTCCAGCAGCTCCACAGCTACTTCGTCAGCACGCTCCCAAGGATGTACGACAGAATGGTGATAGCCGACGCCTTCGCCCTCCCGTACGAGGTCTTGGAGCGCTCGGCCGACCTGGGGACTGGCGAATGGCTCTTCGTTTCATTCAAGGCTTCGAAGCAGAGGAACGTCCCGGTCTTCCTGAAGACAGAGAACAACGAGTCCTACGTCGTTGACAGCCTGAAGTGAGCGCACTACTTTGCGAACTTCGCCTGGTCTGCGTCAAAGGCCTACATGCACCCTGCGGAGCAGAAGTAGTAGGTCGTTCCCTTGTGGTCAGACTTGAACCTGGCCGACTTCTCGTCCACCCTCATCTTGCAGACCGGGTCCGTTGCCAACAAACCTACTCGACCTGCTCGCCCGTATAGACCTTTTGGCTGACCCGAGGGCCCGTCATGGAGGCGGGGATTGCTGCGATGAGGCTCACAGCAGCCATCACCATGAAGACCTTGCGCATAGAACCGATGAACAGCTGGATACCCAGTGGGTCGATCGTCACAGCCTGTCCTGCGAAGATAGCCTGCAGAGTGGAGATTGGCACGCTCACAGCCATGATTGCGAACGCGAAGCCCAAGCTCAAAAGGAAGCCGGTGTTGACCAACGTCGAAGACATCCCGGATGCGACGCCCCTCCTTGCAGGCGGTGTAGCGTTCATGATTGACGCTATGTTTGGCGCGATGAACATCCCTCCTCCTATCCCAGCCATGACCATAGGTATCACAAGCTCGCCGTATGGCGCGCCGAAGGGGAATACTGAGAACCAAAAGATCGCTCCGGCGCTAATGAGGACTCCTGCTGTAGCGAACCATCTCGAGCCGAACCTGTCCGACAGGTAGCCGCTGAGGGGCCCGAAGCTCACGAACGCGAGCGAGAAGGGCACAAGCATCAGGCCGGCCGACAGGGCGTTGAGTCCCAGCGCGCCCTGGAAGTAGAAGACGAGCATGAGCGAGAGGGCCCCCCTCGCCACGAAGCTGAGAAGGTTGCTGAGTATGCCAGCGGAAAACGCCCTGTTCCTAAACAGCGACAGGTCCATCATGGGGAACTTGACCTTGGATTCGACGAAGACGAAAGCGCCGAGCATCGCAAGCCCCACGAGGGTAGTCCCCACTAGCGCCACGCTCCAACCCGATATGGCGCCGAGTGTCAGGCCCAGGAGGAATGCCGAGAGCCCGACAGCGAATAGCGCGTTGCCGATTGGGTCCAACCTCTCCCCTCTGCTCGGCGAGGAAGTCTCCCTCAACCTCGTGTAGGCCCAAACTGTTGCGAAAGCTCCGACCGGGATGTTGATCCAGAAGATAGACTGCCAACCGAGGGAACCAGTCAGAATCCCCCCGACGACAAGGCCCCCGACCGACCCCACGGTGCCCGCCACTTGATTGATTCCGAGCGCCTTGCCCCTCTCCTGCGGGGGGAAGACATCTGTCAGGATTGCAGTGCTGTTGGAGAAGATCAGAGCGCCCCCGGTCCCCTGGACCAGCCGGAACGCAACTAGCGCGGTGCCGTTGGGAGAGAGGCTGCACAATGCAGAGCCGACCGTGAAGACCGCGAAGCCGAGTGTGTATAACCTAACCCTGCCGAACACGTCGGATAGCCTGCCGAAAGTCAGGAGCAGCGTCGCAGTGATCAGCATGTATCCCATGATTATCCAAACCCCGTCAAAGGTGCTGGTCCCTGGCAGCCTCGCTATGATCGTAGGGAGGGCAATCAGCACGACGTTGGCGTCGAGGATCGCCATGAACGCGCCTATCGTCGTGTTGGTCAGGACTACATACTTGTACTGCAACTGACTATTCGAACCGCCCGCCCAGTGGGGCCGCGGATAAGACTTTCCAGCGTTAGAGGGCCACTGCCAGGACTAGGGCGGCCACTATTATGACTCCGCCCAGGAACTCCATCCTCGAAGGGCTCTCCTTTCCGAGCGCCTTGGAGAAGGCCTGGGTGAGCAGCGGCGAGAGACTGGTCAGAATCACTGTCAGTGCGAGACCGACGAGAGAGATGGAGTACACGAAGAAGAGCGAGCCCACCACTAGGTCAGTTGCGGCGATGAAGGCGACGAAGGCGAGCTCCTTGGCTGTCACGCCCTCTGGCCACCTCTTCAGCCTCCCAGATGCGAGCACGGCAAGCCCGATCCCTACAGCGGCTGCCGCGTTCCTCCCGAACGTGATTGTCACCACGCTCCCTCCCGTGTTGGTCGCCACCTTGATCAGCTCCTGGCCAACAGTCCAGACGAGGCCAGCGCCGATACCGAACGCTATGCCCTTGGCCCTAGGCTTGCCCCCCTTGTCCCTTGAGAGAATGTAGACACCCGCGATGACCATGGCGGCCGCCAAGAAGTTGGTCAGCGGGACGACCTCTCCGACTGCCGGGGCTGCAAGCTGTACGAAGAGTACGTATGTGTATACGACTGGCGCGGCGACCGAGGCGCCCATCTCGCGAATAGACCGCAGGAATAGCGTGTCCCCCACGGCGAGGGTGACTGCCCCGCTGGCGAGTGCGTAGTAGAACCCATGGCCGAAGCCGAAGTAGAGCGCCGGCAGGAGGAGGACGAGCGAAGCTGTCGAAGTCCTAATCAGATTGAGGGTGAGGGAGTCGAACCTCTTCATGAAGACGCGGTAGTATATCGGACTGAACGCCCAGATGAATGACGGGACAAGTCCGTAGACGGGGTTGAGCAACCTCGGCGCCAGGCCCGCAGAAGGGGCTAATTAGTTGGGTGGACGGGATGGGACACCCTCCGTCTCTTCAGCTCCGCCCGCACTCTCGCTGGCATCTGCCTGCATCCGCACGCGTCTGCGTGTTCGACGTGCCACTCCAATCTCTGCTCCATCGTGGCCCTCTTCGGCATCTTGTTCGTCTTGTGCCAAGCCGTGTTCATTCTAATCCTTCCGTCCCCGCGCCTCACAGCAGGCAGCTCCTAGTTGCCGTAGAGTTGGTGGACGACCCTCATGCACGCGTCCATGACGTAGTCGACCTTTCCCTTCCCGAGGATTCCCTTCGCCTCCTCGTTCTCCAGCCCTGTCTGCGCCCAAAAGACGAACGGCCTTTCCGTCCTGTTCTTCATATCGACAACCTGCTGCGCCACCTGGGGGAGCTCCTCCGACGGCCTGAAGACCTCGACAACATCGACTCTCTTCGCGATGTCTGCTGGCAAGTCGGCCAGCGACGGATACGCCTTTGCTCCGTTCACGTTGTCTGTCGTGGGGTTGATCGGTATGATTGTGAAGCCGTGTTCTTTCAGGTACGCAGGGACGGTGAACGCCTCCTTCTCCGGGTTCTTCGAAGCGCCGACCACGGCCACGACCCTGTACTTCCTGATTACGTCCTCGGGGGATACAGTCGAGCTTGCCAACTGAGGCGCCCGACATCTCGGGCGCTAATAATTCTTGCCCAGGCCGACCCTCGCAAAGAGCCTGGCAACAGCCGCGAGGTTCTCGAAGTCAGTCTTCCTTCTGCCCGCGACGAAGCCCGACCATCCCTTCTTCGTCAGGACGTCTGAGACTACGAACGCGGCTGCAGCCTTCGCCTTCCTGACCTTCGCCACTGCAAAGACGGCCGCCGCCTCCATCTCGACAGTCAGGATCCCCTTGCTGGCGTAGATATCCAGCTCCTCTTTGCTCTCCATGTACGGGGCATCTATCGTCCATGTTGGCCCCTTGATGAATTCGATTCTTTCCTTCCTTAAGGCCGACACCAGTCTACCAGTGAGCACTTTGTCTGGTTCCACGTACATCGAGTTCGGGAGGTAGTGGTGTGACGTGCCCTCGTCCCTCAACGCCTTCGTGCACAAGACAAGCCTGCCAGCCTCCGGTTTCTCGAGTCCGCCGGCCGTCCCCAATATGAGGAAGCTCCTCGCCCCCATTGCGATCAACTCCTCGACGGCCACCGATGCCAAGGGTGCGCCTATCCCTATCCTCAAGAGAGCAAAACTGCGGTTCCGAGCAATCCAGCCACCATGCGCGTAGGGATACAACCCGTCCGCGGCTTTGAGGCCGAGCCTGTGAGCCAACTCCTTCTCGAAGACGTGGTCGAAGATGATGACAATCCTCTTCGGAACCTTCGGGACGTGTCCCTTGTACAGGTCGAGGATGAACCGTTCAGCCCGGATTACAGACTCGAACCTCTGCTTCTCCCCCGCCTTCGGGAATGTCACCTTATGGGCGCGCGCCAAACCGACGTTCGCTGTCTCGCTGCGTAATACTTCTATAAACCTCCACGGAGCGGGTGAGTGGCAGCGGAATCGGACATGCTCTTCTCCTCTTTCTTGACGAATGTGCCCCCAAGCATCGCCAACGTCCTCTCTTGGTCGATGCTCGCCATAGTCGCCGTACTGCTCATATCGGGTCCAATCATCGTCTACATCTACTACAAGAAGAACAAGAAGGAGAACGCGGCTCAGCAGGCTAGCCCTGCTTGACTTCGTTGCGAGCCCTGCTCCGCCTTCTGAACGGAAGGATCACGAGCGCGAGGACGCCGGCAGCGGGCAGTACGATGACAGCGACCTCAGCGATTCCCTCTACGACGCGAACAAGTAGGTTGGCCAGTGTAGTGGGGAAATCGCCGAACCCGACTGATGTGGGCGCGGCTGAGACATGGACCATTGCCGAGGCCATCATCACGTTGCCGGTCGAGTCGGTGGCGGAGACCGTCACGTTGTAGTCCCCCGCTCCGTAGAATTGGTGGATTACTATCTGCCCCTGCTGCGAGGTTCCGTCGCCGAAGTTGTAGTTGACGAGATACGGCTGACTTCCTCCGTTCACGACTGCGTTGAACGTCACGCCGAGGGGGCTGACGCCGCTCTTCGGCGTCGCGCTGAGCGTCATCGAGAGCGGTTTGGGCTGGACCGACTTCGAGATCGAGACGGCGATTGTAGAGTAGGTGACGAGCCTCTGCGTCTGGAGTATCTCGCTCTGGACGAAGTTGATCTGCGCGTCGACCGACTGCAGACGGGCCTCTATTGCCAGAGTGTCGTTAACCGTGGTCGACACATTGATCAGGCGGAGCAGCGCCTGCTGCTCTGCTTCCAGCGACACGAGCGTCGCGTTGAGATTGGTGTACTGCACCGTCACATCGTTCGAGGTCGATGTCAGGCTTGTGACGTTCCCCATGGTCTGCACCTGGCTCAGCACCTGCTCGTATGTCGAGGCTGGGACCCTGATGATTACATACGATGAGCCGCTGTACGTGGACTGGTATGCGACGTAACCTCCGACGGAGTATGCCAGTCCGATTACCCTCGAGGCAAGCGACGACGGGTTGGGCGATTCCATCGTGACGTTGCTGAAGAACTCGACGAGGCGACTGCCGTTGCCCGATGGGCCTCCGGCCTGACTTTGTGGCCCCGTGGACCCAGTCGAACGCTGTCCTCCCAGAACTACGGTGGGAGGCTGCGGAATCGCTTCCGTGGTCGCAGTCATAGTCGCTGTCGAAACAGAAGTGGAGAGTCCACTCAGGGGGCCGAAGCTGAACACGCCGTTGAGTGCGCCTTGGACAGATGAGAACTCCTTGTTGTACACGCTGCCTGTGTAGAGACCTGGCGCTGCGGCCCCGTTCGAATAGACGCCGCCTCCGTTCACACCCAGCAGAGCCAGCGCGAAGCCGCCGATCACTATGAATGCGAGGAGCCCCGCTGCCACAGCCTTCAAAGAGACTCCGCCGAACCTGCTCATTAGTACCCCTAGGAATGGCCGACGTTTAGTCCCAGCGAAACGAACGGTGCGTTCTCGCAAGCAGAACGAAGCCCTTATCTCGCATGGAGAACGCAGCCCCACAGATTGTCCGAGGAGAAGCAGAAGGAAAAAATCGAATACGAGCTCAGGGGCAAGACGCTACAGGTATACCTCTACCTGCTCCGCGCGGGGTCGGCCGCGGGTGTCAGGGAGGTCCAGAAGGAGCTGGGCTTCTCGAGCCCGAGCGTCGCCTTCCATCATCTCGACAAGCTCATCAACCTCGGCATAGTCGAGAGGGACCAGTATGAGCGATACGTCATAGCCAAGAAGGTCGACACGGGCATCCTCTCTGCCTTCGTGAACGTGGGAAGGCTCACGCTTCCGAGGCTCGGGTTCTACGCTGCCTTCTTCAGCACGATAGCGGTCGCCTACCTCCTAGCCGATGCCGGGGTCCTGGACCTCTATGCTCTAATCGGCACGGTCGGCGGTGCCGCGGTCTTCTGGTACGAGGCGTGGCGTGTGTGGAGAAGGAAGCCGTTCTGAAGGTTAGAACTAACTATACCTTGGGGGAATGATGAATCGACATGCGGTCCGGAATGTTCGTAGTCGGGGTCTTGGCTGGGGTGTTCCTTGCCGCCTCTATTATCCTCGCGTCCAGCATAGCCACGCCCAGCATAGGGTCGAACGCCGCTGTCTACGGGACCGCGGTGACGGAATCGACGACCACAGGCTTCTCCTCTGTCTCCTCTGCCTCGGTGCCGACACCCCCTGTAGTCTCGCTCAGAACGGCCTCGAACGCGACGTCGACCGAGGTCGCCACGACGACAGCCAACTCGTCCGCGTACGCGATGGGTGCACTCTCCTCGCTCTCCTCCGCTGTCGGCGCCGAGCACCAGCCTCCCTCGAGGCTCGACACCATGCTGAGCCAGCCCGCTCAGTCCTTGATTCTGCTCGTCCCAATCGCCGTTGCACTGCTACTGGGGCTCGCGTTGCACAAGGCCTCAGCTTCTGGGGACTAATTCGATCGTCCCAATCCTCACTTCGTGTTCAGCAAGAGTGGACCGCAGAAGTTGTCAGCTCAGGGGACCAATGCGCTTATTCTCAAAGCCGAGAATCGACAGGGAATGTTATATCCGCAAATCCTAACGAAATAGGGTCATGCGTGACGCGCCCGGAGTCATACTTGTGAAGTGCCTTTGAGCGCACGAGGACGGGCCTTGTCCGGTAAGGGTCATAGAAGCCGACTGCCAAGACAGTTAAGAGGTGCGAATGCCGTGGAGCTGCGACACTGATGCCGCCTGCTGAGGACGGGAAGGAAAGCGGACAGCCAGACGCCCGACGCCCGATGGACGAAGAGGTCCTGAGGCAGAAAACCTCCAGGAGGGACTTCGTCAGAGTCGCGCTCGCATTCGGCGTTGTCTTGTTAGCTGCCGGGATTGCCTCCATCACGCGATCCCTGCTAAGCCCTGCGGCTCCGCCCCCACAGCCGACTACCATCACTTCCACAGGAAGCCAGACGGGCACGGTGTCGTCCTCGCCATTTCCGAGGGTCAAGGCCGCGAACGTCGGCGACTTGGCCGGGGGCAAGACAGTCAGCTTCAACTATCCGCTCCAGGAGACTCCGAACCTTCTGGCGAAGCTCGGCAAGAAGGCCAAGGGAGGCGTGGGACCCGACGGCGACATCGTCGCATTCAGCCAGGTCTGCCAGCATCTCGGTTGCATCTACGGGTTCGTGCCCGCGGGCAGATCTCCCTCATGCGACCAGACCTACCAGGCGTCTGGCCCCGTGGGCTACTGTTGCTGTCACGGCAGCGTCTTCGACCTCGTCAACGGAGCGAATGTGGTCGCCGGTCCAGCGCCGAGGCCAGTCCCCCAGGTGATGCTCGAATACGACGAGTCAAGTGGCAACATCTACGCAGTCGGCATGCTGCCGCCGACCATCTTCGGCCACAACACTGGGAGCGATGACGTGCTCTACGACCTCCAGGGCGGGACGCTGGTGAGCTAGCCAGATGGCGGGCGAGTCACAGGAATCAGCCTCTCTCGCGGAAGGGAACGAGGAGCCAAAGCCGGGCAAGCTCGAGAGGCTCGCGCGCTGGTTCGACACCAGACTCGGGCTCTCGTACGAGCTGTTCCGGCCAGCACCGCAGTACTCGATAAACCCGTTCTACTGGCTTGGCGCCCTCGCTGTGGTCGCCTTCGTCATCCAGGGTGTGACCGGAATCATGATGATGCTGTACTACGTCCCCAGTCCGTCGCTGGCATATCCGAGCACCCTCTACATCTTCCAGAAGGTCAGCTACGGGACGTTCCTCCAGACCGTCCACCTCTACACCGCGTATGCGATGATAATGCTGGCTTTCATGCACCTCATGCGAGGTTACTTCGTCTCAGTCCACAAGAAGCCGAGGGAGGCGATGTGGGTGGTCGGGATGCTGATGGGGTTCATCACGCTCGGGTTCGGATTCACTGGATACCTCCTCCCATGGACGATCGTCTCGAAGTCGGCCACAGACGTGGGGTTGGGTATGGTGCAGGCGTTGCCCCCGCCCGTCTCTTCATTCCTCACCTTCCTGATCGTCGGGGTGGGCGGAGACGCGGCAGAGCTGCTCCGCTTCTACGACCTGCACGTCGTTGTCCTCCCCGCAGCGCTCCTGCTCCTCCTGGGCGCGAAGATGTACATGCTGGAGACGCACGGCGTCGCGGAGCCGGCGACAGGGACTCCGGGCAGGATCCCACCCGCAAAGTTGGGGCCGATACCCATCTTCCCTGACGTCTCCTTCTACTTGTTCGAACTTGCCGCTCTCTTCGGTGCCGCAATGCTGCTAATCTCGGTGGCCTTCCCGCTCACTCTGCAGCCCGAGTACTCGGCCGCGCTGGCCGGGCAGTACACCGCTCAGCCTGACTGGTACTTCCTCTGGGTCTACCAGATTCTCAAGATCTCCGCCTTCGAGGAGGCGGGGCTTCCTGTGGCGCTCTCTGTCATTACGCTCATTTTCATCGTCCTCCTCTTGCTCCCATTCATCGACAGGGGGAAGACAAGGGCAATCGCGGGGAGGACGAAGTACGTGACGCTCGGCGCGATCTTCGTCGCCGAGGTGGCCGTGCTCGCAATCTGGGGCTTCGTCACACCAGGGAAGGTGATTCCAGACGAGCAGGCACTGGTCATCCTGGGCGGCACAGCCCTGCTTGTCACCCTCGGGTCGGCCGTCACCTACAGGATTCTCTTCAGACCTCTGAATAGGCAGGGGGCCTCGCTGCCTTTCACGCCGGGCGGACCCGCCACCCAAGCGTCTTCCCCGCGGGTATCCATCAGGTCGGCCTCAATCTGGACCGCGGGTGTCTTCGTCGCGCTTCTGGCAGTCGGTACCTTCAGCATGGGCGCAGCGTTCAACGCCCTGGCTGGGCTTGTGGTCGCCGGCCCGCTGCCGTCGGGCCTCTCCACGCTCGCTGTGGCGCTCTCCGGAATCTGCGCTTCCGCAGTAGGCTCGGCCTACCTGCTCTACAGGCTGGACCTCCCCAACGGGAGAATCAGGAGGAGGGTCAGGGCGTTCGAGGTGGGGTGGGCCGGTTGAGCGGCGGCGCGGCGAACGAGGATGTGCGCGCGACGTTTGAAAGACTCGCGATCCAGGTTGTGACCGTCCTCCTATTGCTCGCTGCCCTCTCCGTCTACTCCCTCTGGACGCTCAACCCAGTGGGTGCAAACGCGGAGCCCGCGTTCGCTCTCTACTTGGCGGTTAACCTCGTGTCTTTCGCCATGGTATCGTACGTCTACAGGGCTCTCAAGAGGGACAACAGGTTCGGCCCTGCCCCCATGGTCGCTGGCTTCTCCTTCATCATAGTCCTCCTCCTACTCGCCTTCATCCTCTAGCGCTGGTCTGCGAGATAGCGCCTTACCATCCGCCTCGTGAACGTGTCGAGTCGGAGCCTCAGGGCCTTCCCCGGTTTCACCCACGTGAAGTCCTGAATCTCATCGCCGTCCACCTCCACCCTGTCCTCCCTGCACGTGCAGACGAAGTCGAAGAAGATGAAGTGCCTCTTCTTCCAGAATTCCTTGCTGAAGATTGCCTCTTGGACCATGAGGAACCTCACCTTGGAGACGTCCAAGCCCACCTCCTCCTTGATCTCACGCTTGAGCGCTTCCGCCAGCGTTTCGCCCACCTCCACGTGCCCGCCTGCGATTGTGTGCCTGTCGCCCCACTTGTGAGACTTCACCAGCAGCATCTCCCCTTTCTTGTTGAGTATCAGTGCGCCCACAGTTGGCTCCGGGTACCTCTTTCCCCTGTGTGGCAAGCGTCTCAGAACCCAATCGGCAGCTAGAAGAGGGTTGGCCTCTGCCTCTTCGGCTGCCTGAGGAGGAAGGGCGAAACGTGACCCCGGTACTTCCTCTTCAGGTCGGGTGCGAGGCTTGCGTAGCTCCTGATCATCTTCCTGCAGTTCTTCTCGCCACATCTGCACTCCATCGCGAACCCATCCCAGCCGACGTTGGTGGAGTAGTCGAACGTCAGCTCCTCGCCTTTGCTGATGCCTCTGATGGCCACGATTTCCCTCTCCCCACTGACTGAGCAGTTGGGGTCGCAGGAGTGGTTAATGCACCATCCAGCGGAGCCGACCCTAGGCACGACGTACCTGTCGTAGTCGACCTGAAAGCTGTGCGCCCAGCACCACTTTGGAATCTCCCATATCCACCTCGGCTTCCCTCCGTACCTGACTACGGCCTCCCCAGCGCCGATTTCAGCCTGTGCAACAACTCCCAGTCCCCTCTCTCCGACCTTCCTCACAACCAGTGGCGCCATACCCCTCGTCATCGAGTCGGTCCCAGCATCCAGCGCTCAGCGAGTCAGAGATTAATTACTTCGTTCACAGCGGGGTCTGCGTTGTTCAACTTCGCGGTGACGTGGCTGGCGGCGGTAGCGCTCGGAGTCGGGGCTCTCCACATGGTCGCGCCAGACCATTGGGTTCCCCTCACCGTCTACAGCCACAAGAAGGGGTTCTCGTCCAAGAAGGTAGCCATCATAGCCGCGCTGGGAGGGTTCGCCCACGTGGCCGGCTCCCTGGTGGTAATGGTGGCGGCCGTGGTGATAGGGTTCGCAGTGGCAGCTTCTTTCTCGGCTCTGACAAACACCATGGTAGGCGCCTCTTTCGTAGTGGTGGGCCTCTACATGTTGGTTGCTGGAATGAAGGCGCCAGATGTTGAAGAGGACCGCGTTGATGTCGTGAAGGGAACGAAGTGGCTGGTGTTCGCCGGTGCCTCTTCCCCGGAGCTTACCATTTTCCCAATCTACCTTGCAGCAAACGTGTACGGCTTGGTGGGAGTGACAATCTCGGTTTCTGCCTTCGCACTCGGGACTGTGTTGTCGATGGTACTCGTCACGATTGCGGGTGTGAAAGGGATGGGGAGGTTCCTCCGCGCTCCAGGTCGCGAAAGGCAGGTGGACTACATCCTCGCGTTGGTCCTGCTCGCGCTCGGGGCCCTCGTTCTGGCAGGCGCCTAGCGAACTACTTCGAGACCAGGAACTCCCTGCTGTTGGGTTCCTTTCCGGCCCAACGCTTGGACCAGTCGGCGAGGCCTCCGAGTATCTTGTGGAGCTCGTGCCCCTTTACAGTCAGGGAGTACTCCACTCGAGGGGGTTTGTCTGGGTAGATCTTCCTCTGGACCACACCAATCTTCTCCATCTGCGTGAGCCTCTCGGCCAAGGACGTCGCGCTAATTCCCTCAATCCTCCGCTTCAGCTCGTTGAACCTGGCTGGTTCCTTGAGCCCAAGCGCGTGAATTGTGGGTAGGGTCCATGTCCTCGTTAGCTCGTTCCATGCAGCGTGGACGACCTTGCAGGAGTCCAGAATCTCCCGGTCAAGCTGCTCTGACTTGCTCAGGTTAGACATGCGTAGTTAGTCGCGTATTCTGACTCGATGATAAAGTTGTTTGCCTCGGGTTCTCTTGGGCCCGCGGTGAGAGCAAAGAAGGAGCCCTTGACCTCATTGATTACGCGATGCTGGCATGGAAAGGGGTGGACCTGCCAGAGCAGGTAGTCATCCAGCGTAGCGTAGAGTCTAGTCTTCGCGCCACTTGAAGAACCTGACAGCCAAGCCGAAGATGACCAGCGAAAGGACGATGAGTATTCCCATGTCCACGTAGGCGGGCGGGTAGTTCCCATAGGTCATCACGTCGTTCAATCCGTCGATGAGATAGAAGAGCGGCAGGATGTGTGCCACGCTCTGGAGGTACGCGGGCATCATGGAGACAGGGAAGAAAGTCCCCGAAAGGAACATCATCGGGAAGGTGATGAGATTGCCAACAACCGCGGCTGATTCGGGGCTGTTGGAGACGGTACCGACCAGCATCCCGAGTGAGACGAAGAGGAAAGGGCCCAGCAACAGAAACGGGATTATGCCCCATGTGAAGCTAATGTGTGCCCCGAATAGGAAAATTCCAGTAACCGACATCAGCACGAAGGAGATCACCGTCAGGAGAATGTACCATACGATCTTCGAAAGGAGCCATTCGGTCTTGGTCAACGGCGTGAGCGAAAGGAGCTTGAAGACCTTGTCGCGCTTGTATTCGGAGCTGATATTGACAAGTGCGAACATCGGGCTGGTAAGCACGGAGAATCCGATGAGTCCGGGGATGAGGAAGTCGATGTACTTGTAGGACTGAGAAGCGGCGGTAAGAGTGTGTACTCCGAGGATCGGGACCCCGTGCACAGCCTGCAGGTTGAATGCGTTGGCAACGCCGTTCACGACGCCCGATACAATCGCGCTCGTCGTTGAGGCCGGGTTCCCGTATAGGGTTAGGTTCGAATGTTTCCCTGAGAGCACCGAACCTGTGAATCCGGCGGGTATCACTATGCCGTCTGAGGCAGAATGCGCCAGAAGGAAGCTCGTGAAGTTCTGGCCTGGCGGCACGCTGATCAGCTTGATCGGCCAAGTGCTGTTGTGTGCGACTACGGATCCGTTCAAAGCTGAAACCAGCTGGGTGCTGACTGCACCTCCATCCTGATTCTGGACGTAGACTGTGGTTGGTCCTGAGCTGCCGCCAGAGAATATCGCGCCGAAGAGCAGTATCAATATGACCGGAAAAATGAGCGAGAAGAAGGCGCCGATTCTGCTCCTGATGTAGCCCTTGCCGAAAACGCTCAGGTCAGCGAGTGTCCTTCGCGCGCTCACCATGTCCTTCACTTCGGCCTAACGAGCTCTCCCTGCTCGTTGATATCCTCGCCCACCATCCTCACGAATATGTCCTCCAGGCTGTCCCTCCTAGTGGAGAGGGTGTCCCAGTGAATCCCTGATTCCGCGATCGCGCCTAGTGCAATCATCGCATCGTTCTTCTGTTCCAAGTGTATCGTTACTGTCTCGTTGCCGTCGTGTTCGACTTTCAGCTTGGTGTTCTCGGCGATGTAGTCTGCAAGCGTCCTGTCGGGAACAACCTTGAGCCCCCCGCTGCACTTGAAGGGACCCTTCTCTGTCCCCCCCAGCTCCGTATCGAAGTGCCTACGGCCGACCGTCCGGTTGGCAACGGCGAGCACTTCGAGGAAACCGACGAAGTCTAGCTCCTCGACTCCCGGAAAGATGAGTATCGAGACCTTCATCGCATTCGCGCTTTTCCCTGGACCCGTAATAAGCCTGCGCAGCTTGTGCCTCGTGTGATTTCCTAGATGGCGGTTTTCCCCATTGCTGCGTACTACCTGTCGTTGGCGCGGTTGACTTCGCAACATAGCTTGTGCCGCTTCGTCATCAAGTGATTGTCAGAGGCAACTCTTGAACTTCGCAGGTCTCGGACGAGATGGCGCCCGGATGAACGGCGTTTCCAGACGCGCGGATGCAGCAAAGTTCTCTAAGCGAAGGGTCTTAAACCCCCGTCGCATAGCGTCCGAAGCGTCAGCGATAATCTTGAGCGAAGAAGTTCCGATTGTAAAGTGCCATACGTGCGCTGACATTGCTGACAGAGCCTTCGAGTCCACACCAGACAAGCTGCAAGAAGTCTCCAGTGCATTCCTGGTGCACGTGCTGGAGAGCCATCCTGGCGAATTGATGAATATCCTTGCCGAGCGCTACGGCCCCATCTTCCTCGCGAAGCGAGAGATGAGGTAACTCACTGTCTGCATCGCCGAAGTCCATGTGCAGGCGCGGCAGATGAAGGCCTTACGTGATGCTTGGCGTGAACCGGCGGCCTACTACCTGACGTCTAAACGGAGACGACGTCGGTGCCGATGAACTTGTCGCTGAACTTCTGGGTGAAACCCTTCGAGGTCGCAAGCCCGACCACTACGTCGAGCAGGAGCAGGACCCAATAGACCTTGCTTATGTTCCTCACCAATGTCTCTGCGAAGTTAGGCGCTCCCCCGGACGTGGTCCTGACCCTCAGACCCATGATGTGCTTCCCGATGGAAGCTCCCGTCGCAACCTCCGCGATGGCGAAGTAGAGGACGAGGGCAATCCCGGAGACGACTGAGAAAACCCCGGCGAAGAGCGACCCAACCATGGCTATTCCTCCGATGAGGAGGAAAGGGATGGCCAAGAGGAACGCAACGATTCCCACCGCGATGTTCACTATTATCGCGTCTATCACGAACGCCACAAGCCTCCTGAACCAGTGCCCCTGAGCCCGACTCTCCTTGACAAGCGTGTCGAATCCGCTAACTGGTGCCTGGGGCGCCGCGCCAGCCTGCGCCGCAGGCGCGCCGCAGCTGGGACAGAAAGCCGAGCCCTCCGGAAGCTCTTTGCCGCACTTCGCGCAGTAGGCCACGTTTTTCCTCTTCGGTTCGACCGATATAAGCGAGCACCTCTTTCTCGAAAATGAGAAATGCACACCCGGGGAAATAATCAGATGCCGCTCGTCTGCACCTAGCTTCAGGTCAATGCGTGTTGAGAGCTACCGCTTTACTGGTTGGCGTTCTATACGAAGCCGAGGCCTGCAGAGTCCATCCTCTTAATGCACTTCGCGCATTTCAACCCTCTGGGCGTTCGGTAGAGGCGCTCCAGAGCGCCGCAGCTCGGACAGTAGTTGCGGAACTTCGATTCTTGGACACTAGTGGCCATTGACCTATCTCCTTCTTGACCTGCGCCTGAGCGACTCTTGGTTGTCAATCTGCGCGCACACCGGGCAATAGAGGCGCGTCCCCTTTCCTTCCTGCTGAAGCCTGATCCTGTGCGTCACACAGAGCTCTGGCTGGGTCTGACTCACCTCCCCCCCGTTTCGGCGTCCCTAATAGGGGTGTATAGCAGCCGTTCTCAAGCCCTTTTTCAGCGTCTTTCGGGAGAGCGCGCAAGAGTCGTTTCATCTCTGCCAGCGTTTTGACGGGCATAAGCATCTTAATCCTCCAGAACGCAACTATCAACCCGCCCAGCAGAAAAGCACCGATGGGAACAAGCTTCAACGTCGGTGTCTGGAGAGGCGGGGAGAGCACCAGCCAGACCAGGAAGGAAGAGAGGAGGATCGCAAGCTGCCTCGGGCTGACCCAGACCACCCTCAGCGGTATGCCCCTCCTGGCCCAGCGGCTTGCTTCTTTGAACCAGAGGATTCTGATTACGTCGGATATCGACCCTGCGGGATTTAACGAGGAGTTGCAGGGTTGTCAGAGACTGTCGAGAACCAAGAAAACAGAACGTTGCCGCGGTCGATTTAGCTACTATTCAGGGTGGGGTCGGTTAGAAGAAACGAGCTTGGCCTTCTCATGTCGGATTCCCGACTGGCTGCAAACTTGAAATCAATCTCAATATGTCGTCAGCAGTAAGTGGGTGATAAGCGCGTACCTGATACCATATTCCACCGTCCCAGAACTGTGCGTAGAGTGAGCTACCGAATTGCTCCTGCAGGGCTGGATCGCCCATGCCTTGCTGTGGATTCAGGAGAACGGGGATTCTGTTTATAGTTAGCAATTGGAAGCTCCCCCGCGTATTGTTAATTATGGTACTCAGGTCATTTGGCGAAGGCTGTGCTCCAGGTCTTATTTCGAACACAATCTCCGCGTATCTGAAATCTTTGATTCCAGTACTGCTGTATGTAACCATCGCATAGCCATAGAGGGAGTTGACATCGGGCACATGAACAGAGGTCAGACTGAAACCATTTGGAAGCTGGCTCGGGAGTCTCAGCGTTAGGTTGTGAGCAGAATAGGCAGCTGAAAGTTGCGAAACTGAAATTTCGCTGCTGGAACTAGTAAGCCACGGCGGGTATGGAATTCCAAAAATCGGTTGGTTACTTTGCCTCGCGGGAGAAGAGAATGCCACGGCAGAGAGTGCGACCGCGAGAACCAAGGTCGTGGCAAGGAAGGCACTTCTCTTCAACATCCCGTACCTCCCGCAGCTGTGAATTCTGTATCACTAATTTGGTTAATTGTGTAAGGACTATCTGCATGAGCCGCATGCTGAGTCCAATAGAGCCAACTGCCAGGCAGGTAGATTGTTTGCAACTGTAGACCGGAGAAGTGCGTATTCGCAATGACTATGCAAGTATTGGTGGTTTCTGAGAAGGCCTGTAAATCTACGGCTTCGCTGAAGGCCGTTGACCAGGTTGTACCAGTGGCACTATCGGGTGTACAAGACCAGTCATAGTTGTTCTGATACAGAACGTTATAGGAGTAGGTGCTTCCTGGGCTGGGGTTGCCGAAATACCGAACGTTTTCTTGACCGTTGTAGTACTCACAGTAGTAAGTGTCCGAAGTGTAAGCTGCGCATTTGACATTCAGGCCGCCGCATTTGACGTATCCAACTTGGACCCACTGAGATGTCGAATAAGAGAATACAACGGTCACCCACTGAGCCAAGTCGTCAAAGTAAGGCACGTAGGGGTTTATGGTGTATATGCTTCCACGAATGCCCACGAGGGTATTGCTGCATGCGGTATCAGGTGGGGAGCAAAAGAAGTAACCCGCGTAGTAAGGATCAGCAGCCGCGGACGCAGATGGAATCACGGCGGGTGACAACAAGGCCACAACGATAATGGCGGCGACCTCAGCAACTCCGACGGACCTCACCACTCTGCGCCTCTTCGGACAATCCCTGCTTTGATTCGTGTAACGAGTTTCCTTCCGAGAATTCGGGCAAAAGTATATTACACGAAATGCGCCAAAAAGAGTCGGCGCTTGCGGTGGTTTGGGCTTCTGTTCACTGCCCTGCTTGTCTTTAGCGCGATTAATACAGTACTTGCCTTCGTGCAGATTTCCCGAGTCCCCATATTCCAGCTCCCTTCACCCGGAGCTACCCCGCCCTCGTTTCAGGAACAACTGTTACTCTCAATCAGCAGTGGTTCTGTCTTCACTGCCCCAGTGGGTTGGGCCGGGCTCATCTCTCTTTGGATATGGCGGGGGTATACAAAATCCAGGTGGAAACAACTAGGCTATGATCGTGACGTATTCAGGCTTATGACGCAAATGAGAGGGGCTGCCACTCGGTTGAAATTGCTGGAAGCACTGGACACACCGATGGACAGGCTTCAGCTTGCAAACAAGCTGGGACTGGACTGGAAGGCAATTGATAGACAGACCGAAATCTTGTGCAAGTACGGCCTAATCAGGGAGCAGCAGGCCTACGGCAAAGTGAAGATTTACTCGCTATCTGAGAATGGCAAGACGATGCTCAAACTCATAAAAGAACTGAGTGAAGAACCACAACAGCAAGGCTGAGCGAATAAGGTCGGCAGCTTCGATCGCGTGTACAGATCCAAGGTCGGCAGAAGGATACACATTCGAAGAGGTACACGCAGGGACGTCGATTCCGTCTACAAGCCCGAGCCCACGCCAGAACGAATAAGCACGACTCGATTACACGGCATGTACGGAGGAAATCCGTAAATCCCCATCGACACTTGATTCTCTGTGTGAGACTCAAGCGCCTCAGAATTGGGATAGCACTGATCCTGCTCGGATTCTTGTTTGTCTTCTTTGTTCCGCTTGTCTATGATGCGACGATGTTTCAATGCGCCGAAAGTAGTTTCGTGTGCCTGACTAACCCATCAGGACTGAAATCGTTAGGATACGCCCTCTTCCACTGGGGCGGGGCTTATTCATTTGGGGAAGCAGGAGACTCGCAGCTCCTGGGCTATGCCTTTCTTCCAGAGGGATACTTCTCCTACCCTGGCACCAGCGGCCTCACATCTTTCGGGGTTCTGCTCTTGGTCGCCTTTCCTATCACAGTCGCTTGCGTTGGGCTACTCGCACCCGAAATCATCAGGAAATCCCGTGTGATGAGGATTGGTTTCGTTGGTCTTGGTGCGGTTGTATTCGTACTGCACGCCCTCTTCTTTCTTTCCATGATTAGCGAGGGGTTCAATCTTACCGTCGCGTTGCTTGGGGCGGTCCTCGCCGCCACGGGCGGGACCATGGTCTTGTATGGTCTTCGCCCTGGATTTTTCACACCAACAACATGACTTGGAACAAGAGCAACTCGGAAATCAAGAAACGGATACTGCCGGCTGGAAGTTCATCCCAAAATGGCGCTGGGGAAAAGCTGAGCCTGACCAAGGCCATAGGATGTGGGCCAAAATGGACTACGTGACACATCCGAAAATGGAAACCTTCATAACCGCTTCACGAATGGGAACCACGAAAGCTGGAGTAGGATATGCCGAAATTCAAGACGACCTCAGAGGCTCTCAAGAGTACGACTTCTGGCCTCTTAGGGAGAACCTGACCGACCTCACTTCGCTTCCAGCAGAGTAGGCTATGATCATAGCGTCGCCATCAGGCTTTACCATCCTGATTGTGCTCCTCTCGAACCCGCTGACCCTGCCGCTTCTCGAACATGACGGACTGGTCGGTGATGTGTAGGAGTGATTCTTCACCGTCGACTTTGACCCTCATTCCTTGTTCGTTCGTCTTTTCCTCCCCCTTGCCGTATCGATTCGTTCGACTTCGACATATAACTCCCGCTGAGGCGACGGTCGGAGTTGCTTCACAAGCCAGCCGTGACGGTGTTGGTGGCAAAGGTACCAACGGTGGTTCTGACAATGATGCTGACCCTATCACCAGCTACGAGATCCTGTATCACAGAAGTTGTAAGATTGGTCTCACCTTCACGTCCCAAACGAATGCCTTGCAGATTCACAAACACGGAACCTTTGAACCCGACGTTGCTCGAATCTCCAGTCACATTCGCATTGGCGAGCGTCACGTTGACAGCGCCCACATTCTTCACCTCGAAGACGACAAGTCTCGTGGTGGCGTTGGCGTACGCCTGCGTTATTGCTATTCCTTCCAGAGCAACACCGGGCATGCCTTCCAAGGGTGCGCCTTGCGTGCAGGGCGCCTCGCAGCTCTCTGCAGTCAGCACTGTGGTGGATGTGCTGGTCACCACGCTGCCGTTCGGGAGCGTTCTCGTCATCGTCACCGTCTCGGCTGCTATCCCCGGGTTTGTCGTGGCCCCAGAGACTTCGTTGCGTGCTCCGACAGTGAAGGTCGCCGCCACGACCCCCGCCATCACAATTACTATGATCGCGGAGAATGCGACGAACCCCGTTCTTTGCATGCTTCAGCACCCAGGGAAAGGCGAAGTGCCAATCCTCCTATTATCCCTTCAGAACGATTTCTCCATCGCCGGGCAACTTCAAATCCGAAGCCCCGCGGCGATTTCTACAACACAGTGGGGGTTAAGTTAATTGGGAAGCTATTGCCTTGGAGGTGGTGGATGACGGAAAAAATCCCAGGGTGGCTCGAGAGGGTCCTTCTCCCAAGGCTGAGCGAGATATCAGGTGAGATAAAGGCAATCCATGCCAGAATCGACGGGCTCGACAATAAGATCGATGCCGTCGATGCAAAGCTAAGCGCCAAGATCGACGCCTTGGACGAGAAGCTTAGCGCGAAGATCGACGACCTTGACAAGAGGCTCGACATGGCCCAGCGACTGGCAATTCTTGAGACGAAGATGGGCGAGCTCCAGCCGAAGAGGTAGCGCGGGACGGCGCGGCGGACTGACCGCTGCGCCCTTTCCACGATTTTACAACATACCGATAGTCAGAATCTCAAATCCCGCACCACACGCCAGAAACACGGGTCGGCATCGCCTGGGCCGAACGATTTGATTATCTCTTCTCGGGCCCATCGAAGGAGCCTCTTTGAGGCCAGAATGACATCCTCGTTGTTCCTTGGAGCGCCGGCGAGCCCCGACGCCAACTCGAAATCGCGCTCGAAATCGGGAGGTCTGACCTTCGCTTGGCCAACTATCTGCCGGTACATGCTCTTGTCGGAGTCCATGTCAATCGTGTTCAGTGCGGCTACCAGCAAGGCTGCGTTCTTGCCGACGATGTAGCCGTCCTGGAAGAATTCGGGCCCCCTCTCCGAAGGCGCCTTGTCCAGCATCTTTCCCATGTATTCCGCCATCGTCACATATGAATCGCGGATGATTGCCATCTGGCGCTTCTTGTTCCACCGTCGCGCGAGCGCCTTCCGGATTGTCTTGCTGAACTCCTCCCTGTCGCCGTAGAGGAGCCTGGCCTTGCGGAGTTGCCTCGTCCGCCACAGGAACTCTTGGTCGTCGTCTCCAACGTAGCGATGCTTGAACGACTCTTCATCAACAAGCCACCCACTGACGATTCTCCCTTCAAACACCCCGAAGAGGTCTGTGACCGAGCCGGGTGGTTTCGACAGGCCCCTCCTGACGACTACGTTGTAGTCGCTGTGTTTGTGGTCGCTTCCTTCGGCCGTGCTGCCGTCCAGTATCACAAGCATCGCATTCCCGGACCTGGCTCCGGCAAGCTCGAGGGCGTAGCCCACCAACCGCTGCTCTGCCCCTGTCATCCTGCGACCTACGCTGAGACCGCGTTGAAAAAGAGTATCCATCCAGCGGCGGTTTCTACAAAAAGAGGGGCGGTTATCTGCGAAGCGTAGATGAAAGGGAGACTTGTGCGCCACCGTCTACTACACGAAACTGATGAAGGGCAAGCTCTACCCCAAGGCCACCAGGACCAGCTCCTTCGCCTACGCTAACGAAGTGAACAGGGAGCGAGGAAGGGTCGTTTCGAAGTACATCGGCATCATGAAGGTTCCCGAGGGTTCGGATGTAGTAGAAAAGGGAGGAGATGCAGACGCCGACAGTCCCGGCGAACCCCAACAGGTTTAGCCGCAACTACTCCGAGTTCAGGGTTAGTCAGACCGAGGCTGAATCGTCCTTCCTCGCCTCCCTCAACTGGTACGGCATAGCTGCGGAGCGCGACTGCAAGATCGTCGATTGGTCATCTGTAAGATGCACGCATTGCAAGGCCGAGTTCGCGGTTGAAGGCGGAGAAGCCACAATCATAGGTCCTCACGACCCGCTACCAACTACCAAGTGCCATGAATGCGGCGAAGATGCGGTTCCGAGGGCATTCCTACCGGACCTGGTCCTGAGCCGCAAGAGGAGGATTGTAGTAGAAATCTCTGGGAAGAAGAGCTCCATCCACGACCGGCCGAAGGTGGATTTCTATAACAAGGCGGGAATCCGCTGGATCGAGGTCAACAACGAGACGGCAAAGTCGGCAGAGGCGGTGAGGGCGATTTGTCAGGCCCTGGCCCTGTCGGTCGGAACGTCCCATCTGGAGAGAGTCTGGGGGTCAAGAAGAGCTTAATACTCACAGAGGTCATTAGCGATTGCGAATG
>JAJTZB010000008.1 GCA_032906765.1 Nitrososphaerales archaeon | reverse complement strand
GAGAACAAATCATCCGTTGGGGCTGGATTTCGAGAAGAGGGTTTCTACTGAGCCCGTCCAGACTACAGGAGATAAGGGCCCACGATTACACTAAGCAGAATGGCAACGACAACGATGCTTGTGACGGACGTAACTCTTGACAACGATTTTTCCCCCAGCTTTTCGCCGCCGAGCGCTTTGACGGCTACCCTGAAAGCCTGACCGCCGTCCAACGGATAGATCGGAAGCGAGTTGAATATCGAGAGGTTGAAGTTGAGGAAGAAGAGCCAGTACAAGAGGTTGGCGAGCGGAGCGAGAGACTGCCCGAAGGAAGAGGAGTAGAACCGTGAAAGGCTGTCGGAGAACGGGACGATCCCTTGGCAACTGGGGAGCGTCGGAATGCAGATGTAGAGCGCCGGCGTCTTGAAGAACGAATTCGTGTACGACGAAACAAGACCCTGGAGTCCTTGGTATCCTACATCGCTGACACCAAGGAACGCAGTCTGTGTCACCTTTCCCGTCTGTGTGTTGTTCAAGACGAGGGTTCCAAGTGTCAGGTTGGTGAACTGAATTGCCCTGCCGTCCCTTACCACCGTCAGATTGATGACCTGACCAGGCTGGTACCAGGGACTCTGGCTCACGACGACGGGGTCGTTCACTGCCACGCCGTTGATTTGGGTTATGAAATCACCGACCATGATTCCTGCCCCTCCCGCGGTCGTGTTTCCATAGACGCCGACAACAGCTATCCCGTTGACGGAGGGTCTCATTGCGGAGACTACGCCGAACAGTAGCAAGAGACAGACGATTCCTACGACCAGGTTGATTCCTGCACCCGCTGCCAGCACCCTGCCCGAGTCGGCGGCCCTTGCCACCTTCAAGGCGTCCTCATCGACCTCCACGAAGGCGCCTATCGGGACGATTAAGAAGAACAGGAGTCCGGACGACTTGACCGGTAGCCCGAGGCTCCTTGCCACCACCCCGTGGGCTCCCTCATGGACGATTATCGCTGCGAACAGTGCGATCCAGCCGTCAACTATCGGAAGGTACGGGTTGATTCCTGGAAGGCCCAGGTTGCCTAGCGGGCTCAACGTCCTGACATAGCTTGCGACCTCTGCGCCCCTCGGCGAGAGGAGTATTCCGAGCTGAGTCAGGAAGAGGTAGAGGGCGATCCCTCCTGCGACAGGCATCAAGTAGAGAAGAAACCACGCAACGGGCTTCGAGATCCTTCTCCTCCCGAGACTGTCCATGATTCCTTGGAACCTCTTCGTCCTGAGCATCACGACACCGTACTGGAACTCTACCCGCTTGTACTCCTCTCCCAAGCCTCTTCCTCAGCCCGCCGATTCCGCTTTCGCTTTAAGCCTTCACAACCGACATACGTGAATTAATACCCGTCCTCCTTTCATGTGAGCAAGCGAAACCGCCTTTTCTGCTGTCTCGTATCTATGACGGGTTCATGCACCGGCGAACAGGCGTTCGACGGTTTCGAAACAGGCAGCTACCTGAGCGCAAATCTCGACAAATCTCACTAAAGTAAAGGTAGCGAGGGGTCGAACCCACCGGACCCGCCTACATTTGTATCAGAGTCCATAGCTGGATGAAAGAACGAAAGGACTTGGCACCAAACGGTGGCTGGCCCGGGCATACGGCAGTAATGAGGGACGCTCTGGCTTGATTGTGCGGTTCTCGTGCAGTCTGACACCTTCAATGACCCCTAGAATCACCACCGTTCACGACGGTGCGAGCTGGAAATGGTAACTGGTTTATTACCACATCCGAGTACTTTTCGGCCTTCTTGAAACGTAGCGAGCTGTACTTGGTTACAGCGATACTCTTCCTCATTGGTTTCTGGTTGCACATCCCGTACGGCGGCGGGCACATCTTCAGCGATATCCCGACCCTCTTCCAGCAGAGGGAGTGCGGCGGCGCCTGCCTTGCCATTCCATACGTCAATAGTTTCGTTGAATATCCCATCGTCGTCAGCGAGTTCATCTACACGATGGGTGCGATTGCGAAAATCCTTCCGGGGTCGATACTGACTAATTACTACTACCTGACCGTTGCCTTCCTTGCCATTCCAACATTCCTCCTGATACACGAGACCTTGAAGATCGCCGAGATGCGAGGCTACTCTGACAGGAGAGTTCTGGCGTACTTGATCGCGACGCCAACGTTCCTGTTCATGCTCCTCCTGAACTGGTACGTCATCGGCGTGTACTTCGCAACCTTCGGCCTCAGAAAGTTCCTGCAAGGCAACTACAAGATGAGCGGGATTCTCTTTGGCCTCTCCGCTGCCTCGAATCTGGTCACCGCCACTCCGGCGATGGGCATGTTTTTGGCCGCCAAGGGGCTGAGGGACAGAGCAGTCTTTCTCGTCTCAGCCCTCGCCTGCTACGGCGCGATAAACCTCCCATTCATCGTTGTGAACCCTTCCCTGTGGCTCTCATTCTGGCAGTTCCACGCCAACTGGTACATAGAGGGCTCGTGGATGCTCGCGTTCCTGCCGAGCCTCTCGCCCCTGCGTCACTACATCTTCCCCGCCTTGCTGCTATCGCTCTATGCGGCCATATCATGGATTTCGCTCAAGAAGGCTAAGGATGCAGTTACCTTGTCTTGGTTGAGCACGTTCGCCTTCTTATTCAGCACATACGTCTTCACGCCCCAGATGAACCTCATGCTCCTCCCATTCTTCGTCATCACTCCCATCATTAAGAGGTACTGGGAGTTTCTTGCCTTTGATGCCATCAACTCGCTGTTCGTGGTCCTGGGCTTTTCACAATTTCTGCTCATCTTCGGCATAACTTACCAGTTCGACGTCGTTTCTTACTTGGCTCCGGTTAGATGGTTGGCGATTGCGCGATCAATATGGCTCGGAAAGATGCTCCTCTTTGATAGTCTTTTACTGGTCATCAACTGGACGCGCAGGATTCGCTTGAATAATTAACTGCATCCCTTCCGGCCCGAACCCTTCGACATTGTTGATGCATTTGTACGCGTGTGGTGTGACATGATCGGCATGGAGGGAGACCGCCCGCCTGGAGCAACGTTAGGCGACCCATCAAAGCCCTTCGACATGAAAGGTCATTCGAGCCTCCGAGCACGACAAATAGAATCAGGAACGCACTATCGTTCACAGCCTTAATAGAGAAGCGGAAGCCAGCGCCGAGCCAACTTGGAAGGATGCTCGCGGTGCGGCGGCAAGGTCTTCTACACACGGAAGTACTCTGGGGAGGCCCTCTGCGCGCCGTGCTTCAGCGAATCGATTGCCGAGAAGGCGCGGCGAACAATATCGAAATACGAAATGATTCGGCGCCGTGAGAGGGTCGGAGTTGCTGTGTCGGGGGGCAAAGACAGCCTCTCGCTCCTCCACGTGCTCCACGGGCTCAGAGAGAAGTATGATTGGGAGCTCATCGCTCTCTCGGTTGACGAAGGCGTCGAGGGCTACAGGGACGAGTCCCTTGCTCACGCCGGGTCGCTGGCGGAAAAGCTGGGGGTCGAGCACATGACGGTCTCCTACAAGGAACTCTACGGGTTCTCCCTAGACCAGGCGCTCGACTGGAAGGACGGCAGGGACACGTCTTCCTGCAGCTTCTGCGGAGTCTTCAGGAGGAGAGCGATAGATGAGCTCGCAGTAAAGGCAGGGGTCTCGGTAGTCGCAACGGCCCACAACCTTGACGACTACGTCCAGACCTTCCTGATGAACCTGCTCCACGGCGACGTCGAGAGGCTCACCTGGCTCAACCCATCCTACGTCGACACCAGCTTCCCTGTCAGGCGGGTGAAGCCTTTCATGGAACTATACGAGGAGGAGGTAGCACTCTTCGCCTACCTCTCGGGGCTGCCCTTCCAGAGCGTCAGCTGCCCTTACATGCACGAGGGGCTCAGGAGCGAGGTCCGAGACTACGTCAACCGCATGGAGGCTGGGCATCCGGGTATGAAGTACGTCCTCCTGAAGTCCAGCCTTGAGGTCGTCTCAAGGTTCGGCCCTCCCCGCTGGAAGGAGTCCCTGTCCTGCCGCGTCTGCGGGAAGCCTTCGTCGTCCGGGCTCTGCGGCGTGTGCCGGATGAAGGCCAAGGTCGAGGAGCACGTAAATCAAAGACGATAGACTTCCAACCAATCGCATCCGGCATTCCTCTGCAAGCATTGTCAACCGGCCGAGGTGGTGTTTCGACGCGAACCACACACAATTCTGTAGATCGTCGAGGGAGATACGTGGTAAATCGAAGCCAGCTGGTACATCGTCCTTCCTTTGAATGTGCAAGCCTTCACTATGTTGGCCTTTTGCGCCGCCGAAAGCGTGGTTCTTCCCGGAGGCACTCCCTTGAGTGATTCGGCTTTTCCTTGATGATAAGTATACGGAACATGGAACTGACGAATTTTCCCCGTTCTCTTTCCGATTCTTACCTCTTCATTGAGAAACATTGCCACGCCTGTCCCAGTAATCTTTCCGTCGAAATACTGGACCATGATTCCAATCTCATCTTTCTTCTTGACTAGGCACCCAGACCTCAACATGAATTGGGCAAGCTTCTTCATCGACTCAATAGCTGAGACTTGAATTTTCCATCCGCCATGTCCACAATGTTTCAACTTGCTGACTCGGATTCCACGACCCTCCAGAAACGATTTGATTTGAAGGAGTTGAGGCGGCCAGTTATCCACGAAACTCATCGTCCACCGCAGGGTATACGAATGCGCTTCAACATCCAGACTTCCATCACCATCGAAAAAGGCTGCAACGGCACACCACGTCTTGTACCCGGCGGACGCCGCCCCACGTTCCCGAGGAACTGTTTGAGCAATCGATTCCGATGCCATTCTCCAATCGAAAAATCACAGTCGTTCCTCCCTTAAGGGCCACTATGGTTATTCCGAATCAGAAGAAGAATGACGCTTATGCGAGCGACCAATCCGTGAAAGGCTGATAATTCATACTTATAGGAACCGACATTCAACGCCGATAGTGGCGGCGGGTAGGGCGGGGAGGTCAGCCGTCTCCCGATAGGCTGAAACCGGCTACACGCAGTGGCCAGTAACCTTCGGGTTAAGCCACCTTCCTCGTCACCCGCGTCGAGAAGGAGGATGAACTCACGCCGTGGCGGGCGGTCATGAGGGGCAGTCCTCTCGAAGGAGAGGTCCTGACTCTTAATTGCCGAATCGGGCGAGGTCCGGGAGGGAGCAGCCCTATGGCGACGTGGCCACGCTGCCTCGTCTACGTGGAGGATTGCCGACCCGACGAGATGGGGGCGGAGAGGGATGGTGAACGCCGGAGGAGCCGCCGCCACTTGCAATTCTTTTTAACACTGAGGAGTCGGCTTGGAAACTCGAGCCGGGGTAGCCTAGAGTCACAGACGGGGAGCCTGGTAAGGCGCAGACAAGTCGGCGCACGCTTGCTAAGCCTGTGTCTCTCACGGGACTCGTGGGTTCGAATCCCACCCCCGGCGCTTTCCGCTCAACACAGGTGGACTCGCAGCAGAGTCCCGAGGCCGCGTCAGAGCTGGCGCTCCAAGAAGCGACACGTGGAGAGATAGATTCTCCCCGGTCCCTTTGACGGATTGTAATCAGGTGACGTAGAGTCTGCCTGCGAAGCTCGCCCGCGAGCCGAGCTTCTCCCCAATCCGAATGAGTTCGTTATACTTTGCCACCCTCTCTCCTCTGGCGGGAGCTCCTGCCTTGATGAATTCGCTCCCGAAGGCAGTCGCAAGGTGCGCGATGAAAGGGTCTTCCGTCTCCCCTGACCTGTGAGAGACAGCTACGACCCAGCCGCAATCCCTCGCGAGGTCTATTGCATCCTCCGTCTCGGAGACAGTACCAATCTGGTTCAGCTTGATCAGGATGCCGTTCGTCGCGTTCTTCCTGATTCCCTCTGTCATTCTGGTTACGTTTGTTGTGTAAAGGTCGTCACCAATCACCTTCGTACCGCTCCCCAGCCTTTTCGTGATGCTTGCGAACCATCCGAAGGCATCCTCGTTGAAGGGATCCTCGAGGGTGAGGAGCGAGTACTCATCTCGAAGCGCAGCGTACAGGTCTTCGAGCCTGTCGGCATCGACAGACCTGCCGTCGAGCGTGTAGAGTCGCTTCTTGGGGTCGTAGAAAACGGATGCCGCCGCGTCCATTCCGATCCTTACCTCCTTCTCGCCGTAGCCCGCATCCTTGATCGCTACTGCGATCGAGTCGAGCGCGTCTCGGGTCTTGCTCAGGGATGGTGCGAAGCCACCCTCGTCTCCCACGTTGATTGCCTCCCGCCCGTACCTCTTCACAAGAATGCCCTTCAGGGACTGGTACACCTCGGCCCCCATCCGCACCGCTTCCCTACAACTCCTCCCCCCAACGGGCTCGATGAGGAATTCTTGAATCGCGAGCTTGTTTCCGGCGTGCTCGCCGCCGTTTATGACGTTCATCATTGGCACGGGCAGCCTGTACTTGCGGGCCTCCCGCAGCTCCTCGTAGAGGTTCCTCCCGTGCGCCCTCGCCGCGGCCTTGGACGTTGCCATCGAGACGGCGAGTATGGCGTTTGCTCCCAACCTCTCCTTGTTGGGCGTCCCGTCCAACCCGATCAATAGGTCATCGATTCGCCTCTGGTCCGAGCAATCCAACCCCTTTAGCCGCGGGCCGATTATCTTATTCACATTAGAGACTGCCTTCTTGACGCCCTTTCCATGGAACCTCCGTTTGTCGCCGTCTCTGAGTTCTAATGCCTCGGTCGAGCCGGTGGACGCGCCGGACGGCACGCTCGCCCTTCCCCAAGCAGTATCTGCGGTGACCTCAGCCTCGACCGTTGGGTTGCCCCTCGAATCGAGAATCTCCCTCGCTGTAACCGATCTTATCAGGGCGATTCTCCCACGTGGCGGAGGCAAGGTCAACCAAGGGCTCCACTCCAATTGCTTATTAGCAGATTGGCTTGTTGGCCGCGTCAGCGGGCCGGTTGTCTAGCCCGGTTAGGATGTCAGGCCCTAGCCCATCAAGCCCTTACACGGCGAAACGCCAACGCGCGCCAGGGTCGCAGGTTCGAATCCTGCCCGGCCCATTTCTCTCCATCGGCGCATTTTCACAGAGTCGTGTCAAAGCCCCGTCGAAGGGTTATCTATGAAGTCATCAAAGATGATCTATGGCCGAGTTCAGGTACATCAACTGGACAGAGTACGGCAACCTCGCCGACGCGCTGGCAGAGAAGGTCCGGTCGCACGGCGAGCACTACGACCTGATCATAGGCATAGCGAGAGGCGGCATCCCGGTAGCGATGGTTGTCTCTGACCATCTGGATGTCAAGCTCGATATCATTAACGTGAAGTCGTATGAGGGAATCGCAGAAAGGAATCCCCCGAGAATCCTGTCGACTCTCACGGAGGCGATCAAGGGGAAGGACGTCCTCCTTGTCGACGACCTGGTGGACCAGGGCGACACGATGCATACCGTGACAGAGTTTCTAATGACCGAGGGGCCGCGCATACTGAAGACAGCGGTGCTCTTCAAGAAGCCGTGGAGCAAGACCGAGCCAGACTACTTCCTCGAAGTGGTCGAAAAGTGGATAGTCTTCCCCTGGGAGCACGGCGAGGTGAACAGGCTCAGGATTGCCCGCGGCGAGGTGCTCCACGAACAAAGATGAGCACCGGCGGTTATCAAAGCACCGAGTAGAGAAGATAGACGTTCAGTACGATGATTCCGGTCAGCGCTTCCATTCGCTAGGCTCTCAGCCGGTCAAGAAGCGTCTCGATTATCCTGAAGGTGAGGCCCCATATCACGTAGTCGCCTGTTGCGAAGGCAGGCATCTCCATGGAAGAACCACCCATCTCAAGCCTGTAGGTTGACCTAGAGCCTGACGCGAGAAGCGAGCCGAGCCCGACCCATTTGTAGTCCGAGACCTCCTCGTTCGGAGTGATTTCCGCCTTCTTCTTCAGCAGGAAGACGGCGGGTACAACGTCCATGGTGCCAGTGTGTGTTCTGAACGCCCCCAAGTAGCCGAGGAAAGCGGCGTCCCCAGCGAGATCTACCCCGACCTCCTCCCTCGTCTCCCTAATTGCCGCCCGTAGCACCGATTCATCTCCTTGGTTCATCTTTCCTCCTGGAAACGCAATCTGTCCTGACCAAGGGTCGCCTTCGCGTTCGGCCCTCTTGATGAGTAATGTCTTAGGGGACTCTTCTCCGTCGAGGATTATCGAGACTCCAGCCAGTCTCGTCGACTGGATCTTGGGTTCAGCATGATCAAGTGTTCTCGCGATTGTTTGGACAGCGCCGCTCTTCAATTCCGGAAACGCGAAAACTGCTCTTCGCAATCTTAAATATACATCGCCGATTCTTGTTCATCGGTGTAGCAGTCAGCCGGCACGTTTCAAGTCGTTTTCAGGGACTTCTTCGACTACTTGCGAACTATCCGCAGAATTGTATTCTTCGAGACGCCAAACTTTCGAGCGAGGGAAGTCAGTCCAAATTGTCCGCTGTCATACATACGCTTAACATCCTCTCTTTGCACGGCATTCAACACAGAATTCACAACAGCAGCTGCTCTCGAACTGTTGAGTTGCGCTAGCCTGACTCCTTCCGAGTGCGTGAAACTTAGATGCTGGGCTTTGCGGATGACCCCCGACCTTATTCCAGCTCTCACAAGCCTGTTCAGGCACATCATGGCTTCCTTCCCTGAAGTCTGGTCTCTTAGATACGCAATGCACAGTCGAAGTTCATAGGATTTCTTGAAGGAGAATGGTAGCATCAACTCCGCCACCTTTAGTACCGCTTCAATACTTGCTATCCTCAGGTTGTAGCTGGTCCTGCCAAGTTTGGGCTTGTAGGCCAGGATTGAAGGAGCCCGAATCCTCTCTCTTGAGAGAAAATGTCTAAGCTGTTCGACTTGGGCTCTGTCCGTATCAGTCCAATCAAGTTGAAAAAGGAGGGTGAATTTCATGATCCTAACGTTCACATTGCCATCGCCGTCGAAGTATCCGGTCACCTGCTTCCAATCGGAGTAGCCTCTCGGAATTCTGGCCAAGGTTTCTCTACTTTTCTGAGAGGGTTCTTCGACTGAGAAAGCGCGAGAATTGCCACTTGGAATGAGTTCAGAGTGGCTGCAATTTCGCGAGGAGTTGGCCTTGCCCACGACAGGCAATTCGCCAACGTTGGGTATCATCGCACATCATAGGCAGAGGGAATATAACCACCATCGAATGTGCTCAAAGGAAACTGACCAAGGAAATGCTTAATTCTCATCAGTGTCTCACTTCCTTTGCTCTTATGGAAATCAACCGAGTGACTGAAGAGAACTTCCAGGACCTCGTTTCAAAGAACCCGATTGCCTTTCTTGACTTCTGGGCAGTATGGTGCGGACCCTGTAGGATCATGGAGCCCGTTGTCGAGAAGCTTGCTGCTAAGTACTCCGACAAAGTGGTCTTTGGGAA
This sequence comes from Nitrososphaerales archaeon, assembly GCA_032906765.1. Lineage (NCBI taxonomy): Archaea > Thermoproteati > Nitrososphaerota > Nitrososphaeria > Nitrososphaerales > Nitrososphaerales archaeon. The sequence goes on along the minus strand of JAJTZB010000008.1, from coordinate 53,833 downwards.
GATCAACGTTGACGAGGAGATGAACCTCTCGTCCCGCTACCAGGTCTTCTCGATACCGACGTTCATGATATTCAAGAAGGGCAAGCCGATGGACGCTGTCATCGGGGCGGTCGGCGAGGCGTCGCTGGACCAGCTCCTCAAGCGCGCCCTGAACGGCAGCCCCGTCTAGGAGACTCTGGTTCCATCGAGCAGAAAGATGTCTGCCTCCTCCAGGCTGATTGCTCCCGAAGAGAGGACAGGTCCGAATTCGAACGACTTCTTCCTGTTGATTGGCTGACCCCCAACCAATTTGTTGAAAGGAGGCATCACTATCAGCTCCCCCTCGCCTCTCATCTTTGATCTGTAACCGGCTTTCTCCATCATGACGTGTGCGTCGTATCTGGCGAAGACCCACACAGACTCTCTGGACCTCGTTCCCAGGTTATCCTTCATCTCGTAGGTGAAGTGCGAGTGGCCAATCACCATGTTCCTTGTCTCCATCGCCTTCTGGGAGGGCCACGCGTGACCGTGGGCCACGCCGACCTCCGCGCCGCCCTCGCCGATCACTGCGCCGTCAGAAGGGTGCAACTTGACGCGCTGTGGCAGCACGGTTTTGATCTTGCCATCGTGGTTGCCAGGCACGACCTCCACTGTCGGGAAGAGGTCTAGCATGGTGTCAAAGAACCAGGGGACGACGCTCCAGTCAATGTCCTCGACCTTGCCCACAGAGTGCTTGACATCGCCGAGCACTACGAGTCTCTTCGCCCTGTGCATCTCAGAGATGTTCCTTATCCTCTCGACCATCTTCATGGTGTAGGACGGTACACTGAACCCCTTCCTCGCCAATTCCTTCTCCAGTCCGAGGTGCAGGTCGGAGACGAGAATTGTGCCCTCGCCGTCCGCGGAGAAGACGAGGGCCGCTTCGCCCGGGATTATCTTCAGCAAACTATGCGACTAGCGGAATTATCTCTCCCCTAATGTAGGTTTTGAACTCGGGGAGCTCCAACCTGCTGAAGATTGTTACCACAGCGTTCCTCGTCACGCCGACGATGTATCCGTATGCCTTGCTACGGAATACAACATACCATAACTTCCCGTGTGTGAGATAATCCGAATACAGTGATGTGTTGCCCAGTTCCGCCCCGTAGAGAGAGAGTTTCGAAATGTTGGGCAAGTCCACCTGGTCGTAAAAAATAATTTTTGTGTCCTCGAAGTTCTGTTCGTGGAACTTCTTCATCGTCTCCGGGTCTATCCTGGCCTCCACAACCTGTCCCAGGGCGAGGAAGATGGTCTTGCTCATCTCGTTCGCTATGTTGTTCGCCCTGTTCTTCTTGTCGTAGACGGTCAGGAACAGCCTGTCTTTGTAGACGTCGAACGCGAATGGAGCGTCGTATGTCCTCGGGACCGGCATCGGCTTCCCCCTGTGGCTGACAACGAAGACGCTGTCAAACAAGAAATTCCCTTCGAGGCTGTTACTGCCCGCCGACAAGTCCTTGATCTCGGAAAGCAGCTTGAACTCCTGCCCCTCGACGCTCGTCTCCGTCTCGACTCTGAAGGACTTCAGCTTGTCTGCGAGGACATCCATGTCGTATTTCTCCCTGACGAGGAAGACCTTGCCCGCTAGGACCAATCCGCCTTGCCCCGCCCATCGCATGTTAAATGATTTTTCGGGTCAGTCCGACCAGAACTGTCTGGTGGTGACGAACCTTATCTTGGCCTCCAGGAGGCTCTTGTAGAAGTTCTCCTCGTCCTCCTGCATCTCTGCCAGTATTCTGGATGCAGTCTGCGGTCCTATGCCGTAGACCGTCAGGGCGACCACGGCCTTCTTCCCGTATGAGAGGACAAGGTCCGCAGCCCTCCTCGCCTTCGCCAGCTCGCCTCTCTCCTCCTCGTTCAGCTCCCTCTTGGCCGCGCGCCTTTGAAGAAGGTCAACGATCTTGGCCGTCCCCCAATAGCACGGGACGAGCAGTCCTGACCCACACGACCTGCAGCGAGGCTCCTCCGGCATGTCAACAACCGCCGAAGTCCCCTGGTCGAACCCGCACTTCACGCATACAAGGCCGACCTCTGTCCCGAATATGCTCGCCTTCATCCTCTGGTACGACGACTTCCCAAGGGAGTCGGGTGCCACAGCTTCGGGGACCTCGAGGTACCTGTAGAGCAGGCTGTAGGCAATCGGCGTCGGCCTATCGCCCGCCTGGAATACCTCAACAGTGATCTCCCCAGCGGACACAAGCCTCAGAATTTCTTTCCCCCTCTTCATGTCCAACAGGTCTCTCCCCGTCTCCTGGAGCGCTTCCTCGAAAATGGGTGTTCTTTCGAACCTCGTGGGTAGAGAGCAGAGGTTCGGATGCGCGATGAGTTTGCCCCTCTTGAGGGCGCCGAACCTCTCCGCCACCTGCTTCACCCTGGTCGGGAACGGGAAGTTCCGTTGTGCGGCGACTGCGTACGTCCGCTCGAGCTCGTCGGGTGTAATCTCCATCAACTCCTTGGCAAGAGACCTCAAGTCGAGGTCTTCAGTCTCCTCCGTGAGCTCCATGAGAATCCTGTAGCCGTCGAGCCACCACATCCTGACGAGGCCTTGCCTCGACAGTATCTCCTCGAAGACGTAGGCGAACGTCCTGTTGACCGACTCGCCGAAGCAGAGGTGCAGGATCAGGTACTTGTCGAATCCCTCCAGGAGAACGAGTCTGTCAGAAGGGACCGGGGCGCCCATCTTCTTGTGCTCAGCTATCTGGTCGACTACCAGGCTCTTCGCCGGTGCGTCGGCAGGAATCTGCTTCAGAACAATCTCGAGTGCTTCCTCACCCCCGTCCAGACCTTCGGATATCTTGCGCCTCAGCTTCCCCGTCTCCATGGCGAGGTCGAACGGGATTGGGAGCATCTCGCCGTCCCATCCCGGAACAGCCGCGAGTGGATCCTCGACTGGCGTGACGTAGATCTTCCTGTCGTCAGCGACCTGCTCTATCTGCCAGATTCTGCCCTTGCAGATGAAGTGGACCCCGACCTTCGCCCTCAGCACAACGAACTCCTCCCCAAGAATCCCGACAGTCTGGTTCGTGGAGACGTCAATCACCAAGTACCTAGTCTCGTCGGGTATCATCGACAGGTTCTCGAAGTAGTAGTCCCTCGTCATCTTCGTGCGCTTCAGCGTAGATCCGTCGACGGCTATCTTTCTCAGCTCTGCCAGATACCTCACTGTCCTCTGGTACGCCTCCTCGGTGAGACCAGAGAATGGGGTGGTGGACCTAATCTCTCTGAGGAGAGCGTCTGTTTCCATCGTCTCGAGGTCCATCAGGTAGCCTGCAATCTGGTGCGCCAGCACGTCCAAGCTGTTTGCGTACGGCCTCGTCGGCTCAATCCTCCCCTGGCTCGCAGCGGCTATGCTCGAAGACGACTCGAGTATGTCGTCCGCTGACACCGTCACCAGCACGCCCTCTGAGATTCGGCCGAGCTTGTGACCGCTCCTCCCGACCCTCTGGACGAGCGAGGTCACCTGGCGCGGCGACATGTACTGGACCACGAGGTCGACCGTCCCGATGTCTATCCCCAGCTCGAGCGTGCTGGTGCAGTTATGGGTCACGACTCCCGTGACAGCATAGTCCTGAGTACCTTCTACCTCGAAATTCACGACGTTCGTCCGCGCTTTCACTGAGCTTACCGAACCTACTTGCGATATGCCAAACTTGCCAAGAATCAAAGACTCGATGAGAGGGGAGTGAAGATAACTGTTAAGCCCGGCTAGCACCTGCTTGGTTACCCCGCGTTTCTGGTTTTCGTACTTCGTCGAATATCCCATCTCTCTCCAAAGCCTATATGACGAGATCCCAAGTCTCTTACGTCTCTCTTTGATGTAACTACCCAGACCGTAGTAGGTGGTTGGCTTGTTGCCGAAATTCCGCACCTGTAATCCTGCTGCCTTGAGAGACAAGTCTTTGACAAGAGCAAGGAATCTACTCTTTTCATCGTTATAGACTATGCTGATGCAGTAACCAGTTCCAGAAACGCCATTTGCCTTCCACAGTTTTGGCTTGAAACCGAGGGCCAGCAAACTGTAAATCAGGTACTCGCGATTAGAAGGATTGAAAGTCACGAATTGGATTTGTTCCAACCTTGTACTGTCTCTGACCACAATGCATCCATCACCATCTAGATAGGCCGCAAGAATCGCTGCCACAACATTCTCCGAAAGTGGTAGTGTGTTCCACATGTTCCCAAAGAGGCTTGCGAGCGGCTTGGATTGCGCTTGTAGCACCAACCGGGGCCTGTTGGTTGGGAAACCTGATTCACTGTTCAGGCCACGGTAAGGCGTGCCGCTGTAAATGTCTGACAGCAACGCTTGAACTTTGGCAAGCTTACGTGGGTCGGAACTGAAGAAACGCATATGCCTGTCGCCATCTGACTTCAGAAATCCTAGGAGGTAGCCTAGCCTTGCATCCACCCATACCGGAAGATTGTACCTAGCTTGCGTGGTGTTGAACTCCGTCAGCTTGGCGAGGTCGGTTTCTCTCATGATTGGCTTCAGGGAATTGAATCTCGATACTTTCGAACGGGCCCTTCCCGGAGGTTCGTAACCGAGGGCCCTTATCGCTGAATTCCTGACAAACAGATTCGGATAATCAATCAGTTGGTGAGTTGGGACATCCTTCCCCTGCATTTTCGCGACGGTCACCATGGCATCTCCAACTTGGACTTCCCCGGCGGGCTTCCACGTGAGACCAGCTGGACCCAAACACAGAACAGGATGATTAGCCGTAATCCTCAGCACTCCAAGTTCGTGTTTTATCTGCAAGAATCCATCTGCTACTCTTTCATACTTGCGAACAACAGGTTTGAACGTCGTCTTCATCGCCTGAATGTCGTAGGAGAGAATTTCATCTCCATTTTTCACGTCTTTGGCCTGCTTTATCCCCCTAGATGTGACAATGAGTTCATCTTCGGGAATGCAGACGAGGGCCTTCAGCTTCTCTGACTTGAAGTCCTGTTCGACCCTCTCCCTCTCCTCCCTGGGCAGCGAGCCGTGGTGGACGCCGACGTCCTTCCTCAGCCTCGCCAGCTTCTCCCCGAGCATCTCAGCGAGAGTCCTGCTGTTGACGAAGATCAACGTGGCCGTGTGGCTCTCGACAAGCCCGTTGATTCTGCTCAGCCTTGCGGCCAGGTCGGGGGCGGCGAACGCCTCCTTCGCGACGGACTGGTTGGAGGGGTCGGGGACCGGGTACTCTATTGCATACCTGAACTCCTTCGGCACCTCCGTCCTGACGACCCTGTGTTTCCTGTCCCCGAAGATGAACTTGGCGGCGACCTCGGGCGTCCCCACAGTCGCTGAAAGGGCGACGAGCTGGAACTCCCCTGCGACCCTCCTGAGCCTCTGGAGCCCGACGCACAGCTGGACCCCCCCGCTTGCTCTCCACGAGGTTGTGCAGCTCGTCGACCACTACTGCCTTGAGGTGGCTCAGGTTATCCCTCATCCTGCGGCCGGGAAGCACAGCCTGGAGTGTCTCTGGCGTGGTAACTAGGACGTCTGGGGGGTGGGTCGCCTGCCTGGTCCGCTGCGACTGCGGGGTGTCGCCGTGGCGGATATCGACCGTGAGGCCGAGCTTCGAGCACCAAAGCGCCAGCCTCTTCAGCATGTCCCTGTTGAGAGCCCTCATCGGAGTGATGTAGAGCAGGGAGATTCCCTCGCGGTCGCCTCTTGAGGCGAGCTTCCCCAGAAGCGGGAGTATCGCCGCCTCGGTCTTGCCCGAGCCCGTCGGGGCGACTATCAAGACGTCCTCCCCCGCGGCTACGAATGGCCAGGCTTGTCTCTGGGGGGGCGTGGGTTCAGTGATGCCGGACTCCAACAGCATGCTCCTGATGGGACCAGTCAGATGCTCGAACCCGTCAGCTGGACTCAACTAGCACGAAGAAGTTTCTGTTTCATTTAAGCCCTATTGCCGCGTCCCGAACTCACCGCGTTTGTGCGCAATGTCTAAATGCCTCGGCCAGTTGCGCACGTGAGAAATTGTCCAAGAGTACAGAGGAGGTCACGAAGGAGAGAGAGCTGCCTCAGACCTCCGTGAAGGAGATCATCCTGGAGAACTTCATGAGCTACGAGTATGCAAGGATACCGCTAAGGGAGGGACTCAACCTGGTGGTAGGTCCCAACGGGTCCGGCAAGTCGTCCATCCTATTGGCCATCTCCGTTGCTTTCGGCCAAGCTTACACCGAGAGGTCGAGGAAACTCTCTGACCTGATACGCAGGGGGAAGGACATAGCGAGGGTGTCTCTAGTGTTTGACAACTCCTCCAAGAACGGGAGACGGCCCATCCCATACTCGAAGTCCGAGACTTTCATGCTGAGCCGCTATCTCAGGAAGGACGGCTCCTATTGGTTCGAGGCCGACTACAAGGAGATTGACAAGAGCGAGGTGGTGAGGCTCCTCCACGAGTTCGGCATCAACCCCGACAACCTGCTGATCATCATGCACCAGGGGATGATAGAGGAACTAGGCGCAGTCACCCCGCAGGAGAGGCTGAAGATGGTCGAGGAGGCGGTCGGCTTCTCGGAGTACAGGGAGAGAATCCTCCAGGCCGAGCAGGAGCTGAGCGGCCTCGTGGGGGAAGAGAGCTCCCTCCTCCAGCTGATCGAAAACGCCAACCAGGCCCTGGAATACTGGAAGCAAATCTACGACAGGTACCTGGAGAAGCGGAAGCAGATGGAGCACAGGTCCCTTCTCGAGAAGGAGCTTCTCTGGAGCACGGAGTCGAAGCTGTCGAAGTCGCTCCAGTCAGTCGAGGAGAAGATCACATCGAAGATCAGGACGCTTGAGGACCTGAGGTCGCAGCAGACTGAGGTCGCAGCGGATGCCGAGAAAGGCCAGAAGACGCTTCTTGACAAGCAGGTCGAGCTGAGGAAGCTCTACGGCGCGCTCGTGAGGGCAGAGAGCGAGAAGGCCAAGGACGAGGCGAGCAGGGTCGCGTTCAGCGGGATGAAGGAGGACATCCTGGGGCTCTCGAAATCTGTCGACGAGCTCCTCGGCATCGCTCCCGGGAAGACAGCGAAGAGGCTGAAGGAGCTGGTTGACTACATATCGAAGAAGAGTCAGGCAGCCGAGGAGGACGCCGAGAGAAGGAAGCCAGACCTCGACAAGGAGGTCTCGTCCCTCCAGACCGAGATAGGCAGGACCGAGGAGCTGATCAAGAGGACAATGGAGAGCTACATCTCGCTCAGGGTCAAGTTCGAGGTTCTCTCGTTCAGGATCAAGAACAACGAATCGGAACTCAGGGAGCTCGAGAGGACCGCGCGGGAGTACAGAGATGAGCTGGAGAAGCTGAGACCGGATATCGAAAAAGCGGGTGCCAGGATTGAGACGCAGAGACAGCCGTACGAGGTCTCCGAGGAGCTGAAGCTCGTCTCGGCGCACCTACAGAAGATGCAGGACATACCCGACGACGCGGAGAAGATCTACAACGACTACTCGGGCAACATAGAGGAGCTGAAAGTCAGGCTGGCGCAACTCCAGGAGAACAAGAAGGCGCTTCTCGGGGAGCTGCAGACTAGGAAGAAGGTCTGGATTGACGCGATGAACAATCTCATCGAGTCCGTCGACCCCCCTTACAAAGCTGTCCTGGCCGCATCCGATGCCACAGGCTTCATCAGGTTCGACGCGGGCGCAGACATCGAAGAGGCGGGCATCGAACTCTACGTCGGCTTCCGAGGAGGCGCTCCGACCGCGCTGGACCCTTTCACTCAGAGCGGCGGCGAGCGCTCTGTCGCGCTGATGGCGTTCATACTCTCCCTCCAGGCTAGGATAGTCTCGCCGATCCGAGCCTTGGACGAGTTCGACATCCACATGGACCCAAAGAACAGGGAGGCGATGTTCAAGATGATCCTTGCCCAGATGAGGCAGAGGGACTCGTCGCAGTACATGGTGATCACGCCCTCAATCATGACAGTCTTCGACAAGAGCGCGCACGTGATAACGGTGCAGGCAGTCCACGGTGCCTCTGAGATAAGGGAGCTGAAGGCGAAGTAGCTTGGACAAGAAGAGTCTTGAAGACCTATTGCGAGTTATCTCCCTGTGCGAGTCTGTAAAGTCCAGTAGCGCCAATCCCTTCGAAGTTGATATTATAGAGAAGATAGAGATTCTCAAGAAGCTTCTTCCCGAGTGGAAGTTCCTCGAAGACCTGTTGCTAGATTCGGAAGCAATGCTCGAACTCGCCCAGATAGTCAGGCTTCAGAACGAGTTTTTGAAACACAGGGCATCCTCACTGTACATCGACCCGTTGCTGATACAGCTGAAGGTCAAGCTCCTCACAAGGGACGAACTCGTGGAAGCGTTCGTGAAGAGCTGGCACCCGGTCGCGCAGGTCGACCAGATCTCCCCGAAGGGTCTTGAGAAGGCTTTCGTGTACTGGAGGGACCTCACGCCGATGTCCGAGAGGTTCAAGTCCGAGTTCGGCAACTACGGCGTGATGCCTGGGACTATCGACCTCAGCGGCTTGATAGACATGAAGGTCTTCACCCAGGAGGATTTCGAGAGCAGACTGAATGCGCTCCAGGATGAACTGCTCCAAAAGTCAAACGGCGAGTGGATCGACTACAGGGAGTTCATCGAGGCGGAGACTCTCGAGAAGAAGGTTGTGCGGGCGTACCTGCTCGCCTTCGTGATAAGCGAGGGAAAGGCTTCGTTGAAGACAGACCCGCTGACGGGGAAGATCTGGACCGTCGCCCTCAGCGAGAAGGCTACCGGGGTTCCGAGGTCCGTTGCAGTGTCGGTGACGGGTGGGTCCTGATGGAGTCGGCAGACAAAGCTTTACTCGAGAGAAAGGTGAGGAAGGCCTTCCAGATCCTGGTAATCCAGAGGAGCAGGAATCCCGGTGTCAAAGGTTGGGAGCTCAAGAGGCACCTGGGCAGGGACTACAGGAAGATAATCGAGGTCCTCTCGGAGGACGTCTCTGGGTTGGGGCTCGAAGTCTTCGAGGTGAAGGGCCCGGACGGCGCCGACGACACCTCACGGTTCCTGCTGAGGTTCAAGGAGCCACCGAGCATCAGCGATGCCGAGACCTCCGGCATCAGGATAGACGACCTGGCGGTCTTGGCAGCCACCCTCGCATTCATCAACTCCAAGCAGGGGAGGGCGAGCAGGCGGGAGGCTGAGCAGTTCCTCAGGGAGAAGTTCCCAAAGTGGAGGGTCGAGTACTCGCTGGACCGCTACGTCAAGCGAGGCTACCTCGAGCAGGATGACAGGGCCTTGCTTCACGTCGGCTGGAGGACGAGGGCAGAGGTGGACGAGAAGACGCTCATGACGATGCTCCTCTCACGGGGTAGTGGCAAAGTAGCGCCTGCGTAGGGCTTCGCGCTCCCCGTCGATTATGACGTCGACGAGGTCCTTCCCCTCCCTCTCCATCTTCGCAACAAGGTTCGCAGCGTCAGTCAGTCTAATACTCCTCCCGGCGAGGATCATGTCAATGGCATGGCCGTGCTCCTTCCTAAGCTCGGCCGATTTGCGCAGCGCCTCGACCTGCTTCAGCCTCCTCCCTCTGAGGTCTGTCCTGCTCCTCGCCTTCATCGCGAGAGAGAATACGTTCTCGTAGGATTCAGTCGAGAGCCCAAGGGCTTCCTTGCCACACTTGGGGCATCGGGCCAGTTCTTCGAGGTCGCCTGCCTTCTTCAGCTCCAAGTAGTTCCAGCAGTTGGTGCAGACAACGACAAGGAATGTCTCCATGATCCTCGCCCTCGTCGACTGGCGGAGCAGGGCCCTCAACCTCTCTGGCGAGACTATCTCTCCCCTCCTACTGATCTCCTCGATGCCGATCCGCGCCACGGGCGAGAGGCCCTCGTACTGGAGGAGTTTCAGCTCGATTTCTCCCGTCCGCACCCTCTCTAGGACTGCAGAAGCCCCTTGGACATCCAAGTCGTCGCGGAAGATCGTATCCATCGCCTCATCGTAGACGGGCGTGTCCCTCATGGCCTCTATGAGGCCAGAGATCGAGACGCTTGCGTAGTCGGCGTCTTTGGAGATGGCCCCGCACTTCTTGCCTGCGTGGATGATCCTCCGCTTGAAGATCCCCGACCGCACGACGGCCTTCTCAGCGGCCTTCCTCAGGTCCATCGTAGGGAGCTCCTTGACAACTGAGAGCACAGCCGCGGCGCTCACTTCGGCCTCGATCACCATCCTGTAGGGGTCTTGGTGGACAGCTACCGACTGCCCAATCTTCTCTGAAATCAGGTGACCCACCACCCTTGAGAGGAGTCTGTTCACTTTGTGTCCGAACGTTGCCTGAATGATGATGTACCTGTCCCACCGTTCCACAGTGACAAGCTTGTCCGACGGAACCGGAAGGCCGGCTGCGTGTTGCTCGGCCACCTCCTTCAGCGCCTCGAGCATCGTCTCCTTGCCGACAGGATATGACTCGCAGAGCCCTGCGACGCACTCCTCCCCCCTTCCCGCTTCGATCTCCTCTGCGTACCTCCTCCTGATCATGCCAACCTCGGCAGCGACGTCGTATGGAACGGGTATCTCGTCTCCCACCCAGTTGGGAACCGCTCCCGTCGGGTCGTCCTCTGACTTGACGTAGACCTTGTTGCCGTAGATCTGCTCTATCTTCCAGCACCTTCCCGCCTCGACGAACTTCACCCCGACCTCGCCGTATTCGGATACGAACGCCTCGTCCAGCACCCCGACGAAGTTCTCCGCCTCCAGCACGAGGAACTGCTTCTCGTCGGGAATCATCGAGAGGTTGTCGAAGTAGTACTGGAAGAGAGGCTTCAAGTCCCTAGCCCTGTAGACGCGCCCGTCAGACTCTTTGTAGTAGGCAAGCCTTGGGTACCTCTCCTGCATGTAGTTCAGGACGCGCTTGAGCTTCTCCATGCTCATGCCGGAGTAAGCGTAACTCCTCCTCAGAAGTGCGTAGATGTCTCCGATGTTCCAATTGCTCTGCTCCACCAGCAGGCCTGCCACCTGGTGGACAGCGACATCGTAGGGCGCAAGCACTGGCTCCAGGGGTTCGAGCTCACCCTTCACGGCCTTCCTGCAGAGCACGGCAGCTTCCAGTGTGTCATCCGAATCCTGAGTTATGATTGCGCCGTTGGAGACTTGACCTACCCTGTGTCCGCTCCTCCCGACCCTCTGAATCAGCCTTGTGACCTGCCTTGGCGAGTTGTACTGCACGACGTACTCGAGGAATCCAATGTCGATTCCCAGCTCCAGGCTGCTCGTGCAGATGACCCCGAGAAGTCTTCCGTCCTTCAGGCTCCTCTCCACGGCCTCCCTCGTGGCCTTCGAAAGTGAACTGTGGTGTATCCCAATCGGGAACTCGGGGTTCCAGACCCTGAACCTGCTTGCGAGTGCCTCAGCCTCACTCCGCGTGTTCGTGAAGATCAGTACAGACTTGTACTTCTCAACCGCCTCCCGTATCGTCCTGAGCCTCGCAGCAACTTCGGGGAAGGAGTAGATTGCTTGGGCCAGCTCCTCGTCCTCTGCCGTGGGCCTCGGCGCCACAACCTTCAGGGACAGGCTCTTCTCAACTGGCACCCTCACTATCTCGCAGACCCTCCCTTTGCCGACGAGGAACTCTGCTATCCTCTCGGGCGATCCAACGGTTGCCGAGAGGCCGACGACCTGAAACTCTCCATCGACCGCGTCCCTGAGCCTCTCCAGGCCTACGCTCAGCTGGCTCCCCCTCTTGTCCTCCGCGAGTTCGTGGACCTCGTCCACGACAACCCACCTCAGCTTGGCTAGGCTCAGCCTGATTCTCCTCCCTACGAGGAGTACCTGCAATGTCTCAGGGGTGGTGATCAGAATGTCGGGCGGCGCGTAGCTCATGTTCGTCCTCTCCGCCTGAGAGCTGTCCCCGTGCCTGACGCCGAGTCTGATGTCGAACCTCTTGCACCACCACTGCATCCTCTCGAGCATGTCCCTGTTCAATGCCCTCAGCGGAGTGATGTAGAGCAGCTTGACACCCTTCTCTCTCGACGGCCCCTCCCTGATCATACTGTCCAGAATGGGAAGGAAAGCAGCCTCAGTCTTGCCAGTCCCGGTCGGCGCCATCAGCAGTGCGTTCTTTCCCTCGCGCACCAAGGGCACGAGCCTCATCTGAGGGTCCGTCGGCGAAGTGAAGCCACGCTCCTTGAGCGCCTCGACGAGGGGCGGGGAGAAGAATTCGAAGACGTTCTGCTCAGTCAAGGCAGAGACGACCTCCTGATTTCGATAGGTGCAAAAGATTCACTCCCGAGAGGCGAAGAAGCGCGAGACCCTCGCCTCCTCCAATAAGGTTGCGGTGCAGGCGTCCTCTTTCCAGTCTTTGGAAAACACAGTCTATCCTTAAATAACGGAGCTATAACATAGGTGATAAATTCATGATAAACCCGTATGAAATCGTGTCGAAGTCAGCGCTCCCCGCGCTGAGGGCGATGGTCGCCAAGAGGCTCAGGGAGAAGTACGATCTCACTCAGCAACAGGTTGCGTCGAGGTTAGGCGTCACACAGGCCTCGGTGAGCAACTACGCCAGGAAGGCGAGGGGCGTAATGGTGAACCTCGAGACCGACCCTATGGTGTCGAAGGCGGCGGACAAGATAGCAGCGACCCTGTCAGGAGAGAAACCCAACCAGATGGAGGCCCTGAGGATCATGACAGAGGTTTGCGACTACGTGAGGTTCAACCACCTCATGTGCACCCTCCACAGAGAACTCGAGCCAGGGTTCCAGGTGGAAGGCTGCGAGGCCTGCGACGGAGCATTCTCGGGAAAAGATTTTGAAAGGCTCAAGATCGTAGTCGGCCAGTAAGTTGCAGGCACAAGCCAGGCCAGAGTGGCTGACGGTCCTACCCACGGGAGGCGAGAATCACGCCAGGCTCAAGGAACTTTTCTCCAACCTGAACCTCCATACAGTCTGCCAGGAAGCGCACTGCCCGAACGTCCACGAGTGTTGGGGCGGCGGGACAGCGACCCTCATGCTGATGGGGGACGTCTGCTCGAGGGCGTGCAGGTTCTGCATGGTCATCCCAGGCAGGCCAGAGGGCGCACTGGACCAGATGGAGCCTGACAACGTCGCTTTCGCCCTCTCCCAGATGGGCCTCACCTACATAGTCCTCACCTCGGTCGACCGCGACGACCTCCCAGATGGGGGTGCTTCTCACTTCGCGAAGACGATCAGGCTGGCCAAGGAGAAGAGTCCGGACCTCCTTGTCGAGGTGTTGATACCAGACTTCCAGGGCGACATCGACTCCCTCAGGAAGGTGCTTGAGGCCCGTCCCGACGTGATCGCGCACAACATAGAGACTACGCTCTCGCTCACGCCGAAGGTGAGGGACCCGAGGGCCAACTACTGGCAGTCCCTCTCCGTTCTGAAGAACATCAAGAAGCTCGGGAATCACGTGTTCACGAAGTCCTCGATAATGGTCGGTCTCGGGGAGACCGAGGACGAGGTCTTCCAGGCGATGACGCACCTTCGCCAGGCGGGCGTCGACTTCCTCACCGTCGGGCAGTACCTCAGACCGTCCAAGAGACATCTGCCTGTAGTCGAGTACGTGTCGCCACTGCAGTTCGAGCGGTATAGGCGAATGGGCGAAGAGATCGGTTTCAGGTACGTGGCATCGGGACCGCTGGTTAGAAGCAGCTATCGGGCAGGCGAGTTCTTCATCAAGTCCGTGATCGAGAAGGAAAGAGAGTTCACGGGTCCAGAGTCTCATGTTTCAAGTTCTGCGTCTTCCTCCAAACCCCCAGCGAGGTAACGAAGAATCTGATATCGGCCTATCATGACGTCATGAAGTTGCGTTCTACAGGCCACCAAGCGCGGGCGACGTCCGCGCTCGCCTACAGTACCAAGAGGCAGCGCGCAGCTGGTCGGGATTGAAAAGGCGAGAGACGCTTCCGATAGTCCCTGAATGTGCCCTGCCAGACGCACTCGCCAGTCTTGAAACCATCCGCTCCCAAGACAAGCTTCTGAGGCGGCTCATCAACGCCGAGCTCGAACCGCTCCAAGCCTTCGGACAGGGCAAACCTTGACTGAACTGGCAACGCTCACGATTGGTGAGGCATTAGGCATGCTCGCCACTAAGGAGCTCTCGCCGCGGGACATACTCGAATCGCAGCGCAGGGTCATCCTGCGTTCGAACAAGAAGCTGCACGCCTTCATCACGCTCCTGCCCACCGGGGTGAAGCAGACAAGACGAAAGGGGGAGCTCCACGGGATAACAGTCGCGGTCAAGGACAACATCTACGTGAAAGGTCACCGCACGACGGCGGGTTCCAAGGTCTTCCGCAACTTCGTTCCCGCCTTCGACGCAGACGTTGTGAAGCTGCTCTCCGCGGCTGGCGCGACATTGGTGGGGAAGACGAACCTCCACGAATTTGCCTTCGGGGCCACGAACATCAATCCGCACTTCGGCGACTGCAGGAACCCGTGGGACGACGAGAGGATCTCAGGCGGCTCAAGCGGCGGCTCGGCCGTGGCCGTTGCCTCAGGGATGGCATGCGCCGCAGTGGGCACCGACACTGGCGGATCCGTCAGAACCCCGGCGGCGCTCTGCGGTGTAGTTGGGTACAAGCCCACCTACGGGCTGACCAGCAGACGAGGCGTGGTGCCACTCGCGTGGAGTCTTGACACCGTCGGTTTCCTGACACGGTGCGTGTCAGACGCAGCGAGGCTCGCTCTCTTGTCATTCGAATCGAAGTCTTCACCTACGCTGCGCAGGCCGAAGCCAATGCCCCTCAAGCGGACGAGGATTGGTGTGCCGCGCAACATACTGGAGCCTCTGGACAGCGAAGTGCGGAGCAGCTTCGAACGGTCGCTTGAGCTCGCAGAGGGAGAAGGTGCGAGAGTCGTCGATGTGAAGTTCCTGCACATCGAGGAAATTGCGGCGAGCAGGAGTCTGATCACCCATGCTGAGGCAGCTTCGTACCACAGGGAGTACTTCGCTGCGAAGTTCAAAGACTACGGGAAGGACGTGAGGCGGCGCATCGCGCAGGGTCTGGCGATTCCCGCGGTTGTTTATCTTGACGCCCTGAGGGCGAGGAGCGCCCTGCTGGAGTACTACAGGTCAATCTTCAGGAGGGTAGACGTACTCGCGCTCCCAACAACTAGAATCCCCGCGCCCACTGTGAAGGCGAGCAAGAGTGACCGGACTGCCCCAGGGATAAGGACTGCTCTCCTCGGCCTGACCGAACCGTTCAACCTTTTCGGCGCACCCTCAATCACAATCCCGTGCGGGCTCACGCGTGACGGCCTTCCTGTGGGCTTCCAACTTGCAGGAGACATATACAGCGACCCAGCGGTCCTCTCCTTCGCGCTCACGCTGGAGCGGCTATTCCCGAATGTCTCCCTGAATGCCCGGTAGCTCTCAATTCAGTCGCCCGCCAGCACGCGACGCTTCGGAGATTGACGGATTCCCCGCGGCCCTTTCTCACTCTTTAAATAATTTCTAACATCGCGTCGCCTGAATGACTTCCCCCCGGATCCTCAGGGAGTCAGACCTGAACGTCGGCGACCTCGACGATGTGATGTTCAGGAGGCTGACACCCGAAGGCGCGCTCATCGGCGATGCTCCGAAGGCCACTCCCGAGACACTGAAGAGGATGTACTCCGCGATGGTCCTCGGCCGCACCTTCGACGAGAAGGCGATGAACCTGTCCACCCTCCGAGAGATTGGGACCTACGCGCCTGGGAAGGGGCAGGAGGGAGCCCAGATTGGCTTCGTGCTCGCGCTCGAGAAAGGCGACTGGTATGTCCCGATGTACAGGGACAGTGCCGGGATGCTAGCCTTCGGTCTGCCTCCCAGGCAGCTCCTCCAGTTCTGGGGAGGTGACGAGAATGGGATGCGCATCCCTGCTGGCGTCAACATGCTCCCGATCGCCGTGCCGGTTGCCACGCAGATTCCACACGCCACGGGCCTCGCGATGGCGAGGAAGATGCAGGGGGAAAAGTCGGTCACTCTGGTCAGCACTGGTGACGGCGGCACATCGAAGGGCGACTTCCACGAGGGAATGAACTTCGCCGGAGTCTACGACCTTCCCGTCGTCTTCGCAGTGGAGAACAACCAGTGGGCCATATCCGTCAAGAGGGACAGGCAGAGTGCGTCGAAGACGCTCGCCCAGAAAGCGCTCGCCTACGGGTTCGAAGGACTGTTGGTCGACGGCAACGATGTCGTCGCTTCTTATGAGGCGACTAGATACGCAGCGGAACGGGCGAGGCGCGGCGATGGCCCGACACTCATCGAGTTCTACACGTACAGGATGGGACCGCACACGACCGCCGAGCTTGTCTCAAACAAGCTCAAAGACCCGAAGGAGATAGCAGAGTGGGAGCACAGGGACCCAATCCTCAGGATGGAGAAGTTCCTGCAGCAGCGAGGGTACCTCGGCGAGCAGGAGAGGCAGGCTATACTCGAGTCCGCCAAGAATGTCGTGGCTGAGGCAGTGCAGGGCTACAGGAGTTCAACGGAAGCCGAACCCGCGGAGATGTTCAGGTACATGTACGATTCAATCACACCAGTCCTCGCCGGAGAGATGGCCGAGGCCTTCGGCAAGGGTGACACGCCGCAACCGGCACAAGAGGAGACGAAGCTCGCAGGCGGCAAGCAGGGGGTGAACATCAGGAACGCCTTGAACATGGCGCTCAGGCAGGAGATGGAAAGGAACAGCAAGATCGTTGTCTTCGGGGAGGACGTCGGAAAGAACGGCGGCGTCTTTCAGGTCACGAGGGGACTCCAAGATGAGTTCGGGCCAGACAGGGTCTTCGACACACCCCTGGCAGAGGCCGCTATAGCAGGCATCTTCGTGGGACTCGCGGCCGGCGGGATGGTGCCAGTCGCCGAGTTTCAATTCGACGGGTTCGTCCCTTCGGCCTACGACCAGATATTCGGGCACATCGCTCGGATGAGAAACAGGACTCGCGGCAGGTACACCACGGCCGGCGTCATACGCTTCCCCTACGGTGCCGGAATCAGGGCTCCGGAGCAACACTCCGATTCTCCTGAGGCCTACTTCGGCCACACGCCCGGGCTGAAGGTCGTCATACCTTCGAACCCATACGACGCCAAGGGACTTCTTGCCTCTGCCCTGAGGGAGCCAAATCCCGTGATCTTCATGGAACCGAAGCGCCTGTACGACTCGCCCAAGATGGAGGTTCCAGAGGAGGAGTATACAATCCCGATCGGAAAGGCGAAGGTGGTCCGGGAGGGCTCCGCCCTGACCCTCGTCGCTTACGGGGCGATGATGGTCCCTACAATGCAGGCAGCGGAGCAGCTCCGGTCTGCGAACTCGATTGAAGCCGAGGTAATCGACCTGAGGACCATCGCCCCCTTGGACTTCGAGACAATACTCGCGTCCGTCAAGAAGACGGGCAAGCTTGTCGTCGTGCACGAGGCGCCCAGGAGCTTCGGGGTCGGCGCTGAGATCGTCGCCACTGTGGTGGACAAGGCGCTCGACTACCTCCGGGCACCAGTCAGAAGGGTGGCTGGGTTCGATACCGTCGTCCCTCTCGCCAAGATGGAGGACTACTACGTGCCCAGCAAAGAGAGGATTCTCAAGGCGGCACTCGAGCTGGCCAGTTACTAGCCCGCGAAAAACACTAATAGGATGTGCCAGTCGTCCGGGGTTGGAATCTCCTTTGGATTACGAGTTCAGGCTTCCCGACATCGGGGAAGGCGTGGCGGAGGGTGAGGTACTGAAATGGATGGTCAAGGAGGGGGACAAGATCACAGAAGACCAGCCCCTCGTTGAAGTGATGACTGACAAGGTGAACGTTCAGATTCCCGCGCCCCGAAGCGGTGTGGTCACAAGAATCATGGTCAAGGAAGGGGATGTGGCGAAAGTCGGCCAGACGATCGTCGTGATAAAAACGGAGGGAGGAGCTGGGGCCACGACAGCCCCGTCCGCCCCGCAGGCGCAGGAGCCACAGATTCCACGCGTTACGTCGGCACCCCCTGCCCAGCCGTCGGCAGCCGGAGTCCTAGCTTCGCCCGCCACTCGCAGGCTGGCGAGGGAGCTAGGTGTCGACATGGGGACTGTGAAGGGGACGGGCCCTCAGGGGAGGGTGGTGGACGACGATGTCAGGAGGGCCTCCTCCCAAGGCAGCTCGTCGCACGCCGCCGGAACGCCGGGCCAGGTGCTCGTCGCGAGCCAGCCCGGGAAGGAGGAGCTGGTCCCGCTCAGGGGCATCAGGAAGACAATCGCGGACAGGCTGCTAAAGTCGCAGCAAACCACGGCTCAGGTCACCCATGTCGACGAGGCGGACGCAACGGAGCTGGTCCTCCTGAGGGAGGAGCTCAAGCCTATGGCCGAGAAGAGGGGCGTCAAGCTGACTTACCTCCCATTGCTCATCAAAGCGCTAATCCCCGCTCTGAAGGAGTTCCCCTACGTCAACTCCGCAATGGACGAGCAGGCTGGGAACATAGTCCTCAAGAAGTATTACAACATCGGCATCGCGACGGACACAGAGCAGGGACTGGTCGTCCCGGTCGTGAAGGACGCCGACTCGAAGGACGTATTTGCACTCGCTGTGGAGATAGATAGGCTCGCGGCGAGAGCCAGGAGCGGCCAACTTACCTTGGAGGAGGTACGCGGGTCGACCTTCACTGTGACGAACGTCGGGGCAATCGGTGGTCTCTTTGCAACGCCGATAATCAACATGCCAGAGGCTGCGATACTTGGGACCCACAAGATAACGAAGAGGGCAGTCGTCAGGGACGGGAAGATTGAGGCGAGGGACACGATGTTCCTCTCTCTCACCTTCGACCACAGAATCCTCGACGGCGCTTACGCCGCCAGGTTCACCAGCAGGCTGATCGACGCGATTCAGGACAGGACTAGACTGCGCGCCGCCCTCCAATAGACGCCTCCGCTCAGCAAGGTTTAAGCCAGCTTCGCACCCGAAGCGTCCGTCTCCTTCATGGACAGTTTCGACATCACCGTTATCGGGGGCGGACCGGGGGGATACGTCTGCGCCATCAGGGCCGCCCAACTGGGGCTCAAGACCGCCATCGTCGAGATGGAAAAGCTCGGCGGGGAGTGCCTGAACTACGGGTGCATCCCGTCGAAGTCGCTCATAACAGTGTCGAAGCTCTACGATAAGGTCAAGCAAGCAGAGAGGTTCGGCCTGAATGCGTCAGGCGTCTCTGTCGACTATGCGCAGATGCAGAAGTGGAAGTCTGAAGTCGTCGGGAAGCTCGTCTCAGGCGTGGAGTATCTCCTAAAGGGGAACCACGTGACGATAGTCCACGGCGAAGCGGAAATCCTGGACAGGAACACAATCGCAGTCCAGACCGCTTCTGGTCGCGAGGAGTTCTCCACAAAGAAGATTGTCATAGCGACGGGGACGCGGCCCATTCAGCTCCCAGGAATCGAGTACGACGGGAGCCTTGTGATCGGTTCGAAGGAGGCGCTCGATCTGATGAAAGCCCCTAGGAGGCTGGTCATCATCGGAGGAGGGGCCATAGGCCTGGAGTTCGCTTCGATGTACCAGAATCTTGGAAGCAATGTCACCATCGTCGAGGTGATGGATCAACTCCTCCCAGGCAGCGACCCCGAGGTGGTCAGGGTCGTCCACAAGAAGCTCGAGTCAAGGGGGGCCAGCATCCACCTCAGGTCCAGTGTCACCTCTGTCTCAAAGCGGGACGGAGTGACCAAGCTGGAGGTCGATACTCCAGAAGGCAAGCTCATGGTGGAGGCGGACGTTGTGCTTCAGAGCGTAGGGAGGAGGCCGAGAACTGAGAGGTTGAACCTACAGAAGGTCGGAGTCAACACCGACCAGAAGGGGTTCATAGTTACGGACAGCCGGATGATGACGAACGTCGAGGGGATTTATGCCATCGGAGACGTGAGGGGGCCACCCCTGCTCGCACACAAGGCGTCAAAGGAGGGAATCGTCGCCGCTGAATCTGCCGCCGGCTTGCCCACGGCAGCCGAATGGACGGTCATTCCAGACGCTGTCTTCTGCGACCCCGAGGTAGCCAGTGTGGGGCTCACCGAGGCGAAGGCCTTAGCCGCAGGCCACGAGGTCAAGAAGACCAGGTTCCAGTTCTCTGCCCTCGGAAGGGCCCTCTCGACGGGAGAGGCGGAGGGGTTCGTGAAGGTCGTGTCGGAGACGAAGAGCGGCTTGGTCCTAGGGGTGCAGATAGTCGGGCCGGAGGCTTCGAACCTGATAAGCGAGGCTGCACTCGCGATAGAGATGGGTGCCACGGTCGAGGACATAGCGCTCACAATGCACCCACACCCCACTCTGCCGGAGGCGATCATGGAGGCTGCCGAGTCGGCCGCAGGCCGTCCAATCCACCAGCTGAGAACATGACGGCCTCGCTTCTGGACCTCGGCACCGTAGAGTACGGCAAGGCCTGGGAACTGCAGAAGGTCCTTGTGGAGCGGAGGGCGAGAGACGAGGTCCCAGACACGCTGATTCTTCTCGAACACCCGCATGTCGTCACGCTGGGAAGGAAGACCAGCCCGGCCAACCTGAACCCCCAGGGCGTACCAGTTTTCACGGTCGAGCGAGGCGGCGACGCGACCTATCACGGTCCGGGGCAGCTCGTCGGCTACCCAATCGTGAAGCTTCACGACCACGATGTGAGGAGGCACGTGAAGGTCATTGAGAAGGCGCTAATCGCTTCAGTGGGGAGGTTCGGCATCGAAGCTGGGCTTGAGGAAGGCCATCCAGGCGTCTGGGTCGCAGGCAGGAAGCTCGCCTCAATCGGCGTGGCCGTCACGAACTGGGTGACCTACCACGGTTTCGCGCTTAACGTCAACACCGACATGTCGTACTTCAACCTGATCAGGCCGTGCGGGCTCGACCCTTCGACGATGACCTCGATGGAGATGCTTCTCGGGAGGCGGCTGGAATTTGCGGCAGTGAGAAGCGCTGTCGCCAAGGAGTTCTCATCCGCGGCTGGCGAAGCGTTCGTGAGACAGGAGCCAGCCAAGCTACCGAGCCTCGCGAAACATTAAGTAGAACTGACGGAGGCGCGCCATTTATGGCAAAGAAGTCCCCTCAAAAAATAACATACGTAACGCTCTTCGCTGACGAAAGCATCAATCCAAAGTACGAGGTAGCCCTGGCGAAATTCAAGAGCCAGCTCGGCCGCCGCTACCCGATGTACATCGGAAAGAGAGAGGTGGAGTCAGACGCCGGGACTTTTGAGCACCACAGTCCCATCGACACCTCCGTAGTCGTCGGAAGTTTCCAGGTTGGCACCCGCGAGCACGCCAGGGAGGCAATCGCAGAGGCCAAGGCCGGGTTCGAGCTATGGAGCGGGACGCCATGGCGAGAGAGGGTGAGGGTACTGGAGAACGCAGCGAGGGTCATAGACAAGAGGAAGTTCGAGATAGCAGTGGCGATCACATACGAGGTGGGGAAGAACAGGCTGGAGGCGCTGGCCGAGGCCTGGGAGGCAGTGGACGCAATCAAGTACTACTCCCGGCTGATGAAGGAGCATCACGGCTACGAGATCAAGATGGGACCTGGCGGGCCTGGTGAAGACTGCAAGCTCGTCTCAAAGCCGATCGGAGTCTGGCCGGTCATCTCCCCGTTCAACTTCCCGTTCATGCTGGCCAGCGGCATGGCTCTCGGGGCCCTCATCACCGGCAACTCAATCATACTGAAGCCTACCAGCGAGGCGCCTTTGACGGGTCTGATGCTGTATCAGGTGTACAGGGAGGCGGGTGTACCGCCTGGCGTGGTGAACTACGTCACGGGGCCCGGGGGGAACTTCGAGGAGGAGTTCGTCTCCAACCCTGACGTTGCGGGCATCGCCTTCACAGGCTCGAGGGACGTCGGCATGCGCCTCTTCCGCGGGTTCATGACCTCTCAACCCTTCCCCAAGCCGATTATCCTAGAGATGGGGAGCAAGAACCCGACGATTGTCACCG
Organism: Nitrososphaerales archaeon; assembly: GCA_032906765.1. NCBI lineage: Archaea > Thermoproteati > Nitrososphaerota > Nitrososphaeria > Nitrososphaerales > Nitrososphaerales archaeon. Next base: position 32,018 of record JAJTZB010000008.1, on the reverse strand, counting down.
CGAAGGCAGACCTCAAGAAGGCTGTGGAGGGAACAGTGCGTGCTGCCTATGGCTACGGAGGACAGAAGTGCAGTGCCACCTCCAGGGTCTACGTCCAGAGGAAGGTGAGCGAGAAGTTCATCTCTGCCTTCCTCGAGCGCATCCAGAAACTCAGGGTCGGTGACCCAAGGGAGAAGGAAGTGTTCATGGGTCCCGTCATCAACCAAGCAGCCGTCGAACGGTTCGAGACCTCTGTCTCTGAGGCGGTCCAAGCAGGTGGGAAGGTCATTGCTGGGGGGAATGTCATGCGGTCCGGTCCGACCGCGAACGGGTTCTACGTGACACCCACGGTGATAACTGGCCTCCCTAGCGGCCACAGGCTCTTCAAGGACGAGCTCTTCGTCCCCCTCGTCGTGGTTGACGAGTTCGACTCAGTGGACGAGGCAGTTGCGAAGGCAAACGAGACCGAGTACGGCCTTACGGCCGGCATCTTCTCTGAGAACAAGGTCGAGGTCAGGAAGTTCTTCGACGGAATCAAGTTCGGTGTCGTCTACGCGAACAGAAGCGGAGGTTCGACGACGGGAGCGTGGCCCGGCGCCCAGAGCTTCGGCGGCTGGAATGCGAGTGGTGCCACGGGGAGAGGGGTGGGCGGGCCCCACTACCTGTTGAACTTCCTGCGCGACCAGTCGCAGACCAACGTCAGATGATTAGAGCGGCATAAGGTACAGCGCAGCAGCGATTAAGAGCCCGAGGGGCCACCAGACCGAGACTTCGTGGCCATTCACGGTGAAGCTCCCGAAGAGCATCGTCGTCCACTCGCCCTTCACTACCCGGCTGCCCCTCCACGCAAAGTAGGCCATGTCCTCGGCGACCGCGACCAGGAAGGTGTTCCCAGCCCACGCCGAGACGGGGAGAGCGAACGCGACCACCACGAAGGTGGGCAGGAGGAGGTACGCCTGGTAGGGCGAGATTATCCAGAAGGCGGCCTTCTCGTAGAAACTCTCGACCTTCCTCGTCCACTCCTCCTCCCTCCTGTTCACGTACCTGTACTCTATCCCGGCGAAAAGCACGGCGAAAGCGACAGACCTCAGGAACGAGAATGGCTCGAACAAGTCACTTTAGCGGCACGTACAGGCTCGAACGGCTCGCACCGATTCCAGGAGTCCCGTGAACCACCTTCTTGTTGGTGATCACGAACTCTCCGAGGTACCTCCCGATCATCTCTGGTTTCACCTGGAGGGCGACGAACTCCTTGCCGTTGTGCACGTTCAGCGTCAGACCGACCATCGAAGGCAGGACTATCATGTCTCGGGCGTGAGTCTTAATCTGCCCCTCGATCTTACCATCCTTCATGGCCCGCACGTCCTCGAGCAGCTTCCTCTTCTCGTCGGAGACACCCCTGTTCAAGGAGCGCCGTGCCCTTGACGGCAGCAGCTGCAGCATAGACTCTGTGGACATCGACTGCATCTCCTCAAGACTGTGCCCTCTGTACCTGAACTCTTTCGGCAACTACTCCCTTACCTCCATGCTAGCCCTAGGCAACCTCCCCCTTCCTGTCTTCCTGGGGGCTATAAGGCCGACCTTCCTGCCCGGCGGCGCGTTCCTCGAAGTGCTCGTCGACTTGCCAGGATGCTGATGTCTGCCTCCTCCGAACGGATGGTAGACCACGGCCATTGCGATTCCTCTCATGCGAGGGTAGACCCTCCCAGAAGCCCTCATCGCGTGATGCCTCTTGCCTGCAGTCAGGAAGGGTTTCTCCCTCCTTCCGCCTCCGGCAACCTCGCCCACAGTCGCCCTGCACCTCTCGTTCACCAATATGTTCTTGCCTGAAGGCAGCTTCAGTATGGCCCTCCCTCCTGACTTCGAGAAGAGGACGGCCGAACCGCCGGATGCTCTGACGAGCTTCCCTCCGTCGCCTGGCCTCAGCTCCACGTTGCACACCTTCGTCCCCTCTGGTATTGCTGAGAGGGGCAGTATGTTACCTCCCACGGGGCTCGCCCCCGCTCCGATTGAAACCTCGCTCCCAACAGAGAGACCCACGGCTGCGGGGACATAGGTGAACTGCCTCAGGCCGTACTCGAGCTGTGCAAGCGGCGCGCTCCTTCCCCTCTCATCCAGGATGGCAGTGACGCGGGCCTTGTCCGAGCCGGCCAACGGAACATTCGGGTACCTCGACGGTGCTATCTTGCCGATGATCGGGGCCCTGAACTGTATGCCAGCCTTGCCGCGCCTGCGTTGAAGAATCCTCTTTCCCATCTGTTACACCAGCCCCAGCTTTGTCGCGAGGTCTGCTGCGGAGCTCTCCTCTGCCAATCGCACAAACGCCTTCTTCCCCTTTATCGTTCTGGCAGTGTTGACCGCCCTGACCTTGACCTCGTAGAGCGCCTCGACTGCATTCGCTATCTGGACCTTGGTGGCCCCGTCCCAGACCAGGAAGCAGATCTTGTTCTCCTTCTCTATCTGGTCGAAGGTCCTCTCGGTCACGTACGGTCTCTTCACTATCTTCTGCGCGTCTTCAAGCCGCAACTGCGACTACCTCCTCTTTCTCTGGCGAGAGCGCTCCGAACGCCGACTCGGTCCACAGGGTTAACCTTCCAGGGACACCTCCCGGGGCAAGGTTGAGGACGCTCAGACTGTCAACCCTGGCCACGTCGACGCCTGGGATCGACCCAGCTGCCTTGCCTACTCCTCTGTCGTTGGTCACCACTAACAGAGGCCCGACCTTCTCTTCGTACGCCCTGCCCCTGAGCCTAGACTTGCCGGGATTCCTCTTGATGCCTCGGTACAACCTGCTCATCTCCTCAGCGAGGTCCAGCTTCTCGAAGAACGCAGCCAATTCCGAGGTCTTGCCCAGCGCCTCTACGTCGTCTGAGACAACCATCGGGAGCGACACCTTCTTGACCCTGTGCCCCCTAGACTGTATAGCCTCCAGATTCGCAGTGTAGGCTATGGCCGAGGCCGTTGCTAGGCGTCTCTCCTTCGAGTTGATTTTGAGGTAGATGACCTTCTCAGACCTAGGCGGATGCGCAAGCCTTCCCTTCACGACGCTTGCAATCCCTCCTGCCATCCCTGACCTCGAATACCTGCTCCCCTTCACCCTCGGAACCCTGGACTGGCCAGTCCCGGTGGGCGGGCTGTGCGTCTCAGCAGTGGTCCTCTCTCCAGCCATCGGGTCCCTCCCCTTCGGCTGAAGGGTATGCGAGCCAATGAGCCAGAACGCCCTCCTAATCAGGTCGGGTCTCAGCGCGCCTGTGAACACGTCAGGCACCTCGACCGTCCCTGATTGCTTTCCATCCAGCCCCAGCACACCGACCTTCATCAGCGCTACGCCCTCGCCATCGTGCTCACTTCAACGACTTGGGGTGGAGCCTGACTCCTTGGAACCCAGCGTTCCGGGAACCTTACTATGACGAACCTGCTGGCAGGGCCAGGAACGGAACCCCTCAGCACAGCGTAGTCGCCGTTCACGACCCCGAAGTGTAGGAAGCCCCCCGCGGGCGTTATCGGCTTTTCCTTGCCGTTTCCCATGAGAAGAATCCTCTTGCCTGTCTCTGTCCTCTGGTGGAATCCCATTTGGCCCGCCCTTGCGACTGTGTACATGACCGCTGCAGGGTGCCAAGGGCCGATGACACCGACCGCTCTGACGCTCTTCCTTGACTTGTGCTGCTTCCTCTTCACTCCGAACCTGGTCACAGGTCCCTCGAATCCCTTTCCCTTCGTGATGCCGAGGACGTCAACGTACATACCCGGCCTGAAGACTTCTGAGAACTTGACCTTCTTACCTACCAGACCGACAGCGTAGTCAATCTGCGACTTTATGTCACCACCCCCGACGCCGACCTCGAAGACGAGCGGCTCCTTTTGGGACAGCCCGACCTCGCTGGGAACAACGGAGACGACTGCCGCTACCCTATTCACCTTCTCCATTGGCACGCCGGCTGGCAGGCTCTGCCCGTCGGCGATTGCGACTTCGTATCCGTTCTCGCATCCGTAGAACCTTATGCCCTTCACCTCAGCGTCAGGGAGGGACAGGACGCTCGAGAGGTTGAAGAGAGGCTTGCCGAAGTTGGGCGTCTTCGCCCTGTCGTCGACTGTGATTGCGTGAATCGTCCCCGCCTTGAAGGCTGGAAACCCCAGAATCGTCGGCTTGTCGCTCGCTATCTTGGGCCAGTTTCTCACTCTGGGAACACGCCTGTTCGCACGTCCTCTGGGCCTGTATGCAAGGCTACCCCTGCGTGGCGCACTATGCTTCCTGTGACCCAATTCACTCTAACCTTTCCCGAACCCCGTTTTTCGTTCAGCCTTTAAGCTTTCCACTCAAACTGCCAATGTATTCACGAGATTGAGTGCTGCGAAGATTGCCTCTTCAGTCCTGACAGTCTCGACGTGTTGCTCAGGGAAGAGATTCAATACGAACGAAATCCTTTCGCTGAGCGTCCGGCCTGCTATGTCGAAGAGCCCCCTCGCGGGAGAACCGAACATGATAAGGATGGAAGCGGACTTCAACACAGCCTCGCGCACCTGGAAGACCTGAGACTGGAGATTGTTCCCATACCTCGAGGTGGCGATTTTCAGCCCGAACCTCTTGTCAGCTATGACGTCGTCCACAGTCCTGACCTCGACCACGTAGCCCCAGTACTCGTTGACCTTCTCCCTCTCCACGAGCTCGGCGGTCAACGGGCTCTTCGACGCGAGCTTGACAGTCACCCTTCTGTTCGCGCCGATCCTCTCTTTCATCCTCGGATTGCTGTCAAGACCTATGTCTACCGTGCCGTCGGCGTTTGTCACACCCTCCCTAACGTCTCCCACCTGCAGCTTCTCGACAGGTATCTTCGGCTTGTGGGAGGGTATTCTCAACGGAGGAAGAAGCCCGGCATACCTGAGAGACTCGTCGATGGAGTACAACCTCTTCCTGAGATACTGCGGCGTCTCCAAGTACTCGAGGATCTTCTTGATCAGCCTGGCCTCTCCTCTCCCCTTCTCGTCCCTGAACACCTCGACAACATCGACGCCGTAAATCGCGCACGCCCTTGCTATCGAGCCCATCTTGACCGTCTTCTCTCGGGGCGACTCTCTCTCCTCAAGCACAGTATCAGGAATCGCGATCGCCAGGTTCCTCCCCAGAAGAGTCAAGCGTCACTTACGTCCGAGGCGCGTTAGTTCAGCTTTTCCTGTCACACCTCGATGGACTTCAATAAGTAGATGAGTGGACTGCTCCGAGCCTTGGAGTCGGGGGCAGAGACAGAATTTGGGCGCGCCGAAGACTACGAGGTCGGCAGACTGGGTCTACTCTGTGCTCCCGGTCTCTCTCGCAACCGGTCCATTGGGGACCTTAGTCCAGCTCTACCTCATCCAGCTCAGCGGTCACCCGCTCGGAACCATCTACGCGGGTCTCGCCGTGGCCCTCTTCAACGGAGTGAGCATCCCCGCCTCGATCTTCTGGGGAATCACAACCGACCGACTGCATGCGCGCAGAACCCTAGTCGTTCTCAGCTACTCCGTCATGTCCCTCGTGCTCTTCGCCTTCTACTATTCCAGTAGCACGCCTGGAACCCTCCTGGTCTATTCCGTCTTCTCCTTCATGTCTGCTGCCGCTGCGACCCCGCTGAACCTGCTGATCATGGAGACTGAACAGAAGGGCAGGTGGGCGGACACGTTTGCCAGGCTCTCGATGATGTCAAGCATAGGGAACGTGGGCGGACTCGTCCTCAGCACGTTCTGGGCGCAGACCCTCCCCCTTATCCTACTTGCGATACCTCTCGGCGTCTTTTCCTTGGCCTCCGCATCACTCGCCCTCGTCACGATACATGAGCCGGCCTTCACCTTCGAGCGGGAAACAATAGTCGGAAGGAAGTCCAGCTTCTTCGCAAGGCTCCTGAGCCTCCCACTGATGTTCCTCAACCTGCCGAGGGCATCAGACTTCCGCCGCGTCTTCAGAGGTCTCAGGTTCACAATCACCAGCTACATCCCTCTCTTCTACATCTCGACAGTCTGCTTCTACCTCTCGAGCGGGCTGTTCAACACTTCATTCGTCCCCGCCCTCTCAGCATTCTCGCTCTCCGCAGGCGTCGTCTTCGCAGTCATACTCGCTGGCTCGTTCATCCAGACGCTTTCGTTCAGATATGTCGGGAGGTACGCGGAGAGCCGGACTCTCAAGTCGACCTCCATCCAGGGTCTCCTCCTGAGGGGAGGAGGCTATGTCCTGCTCGGCGCCTCGGCGCTTCTCGCTGCGAGCCCATCGTTCATCATCCCAGTCCTCATACTCTATCCGATCTCGGCAGGGACTGCCTTCGCGGTATACTACACCTCATCCAACACGATGATGTTCAACACTGTGCAGACGAGGAGTCCGGGCGCTGCACTCGGCGTCTACAGTTCCGTGGTCGGGTTCGCCACCCTCGCAGGTTCCCTTGCCTCCAGTTTCATCTCCGTCTACCTGGGTTTCCACGTGACATTCGTCTTGGCCGGCCTGCTCGCCTTCCTCGCAGCCGCTGTCGTCGCCAAGCTGCCCTCCATCAACCAAGATCGTCCCCAGAGCTAGGACGGACCAGCGATCTGGGGATCTCGGAAATCCTGGAAGGAAGTGTACCCAGGGTAGTCACTCGGCGTAAACCGAGGGGTCGTTGACGCCCGCTTCTCTGAAGGCTACCTTCCTCCGTTTCTTGATGTCGTGCTCCCAGAGAAATGTAACCTCGTATCCTTTATCTCTAAAGACGGATTCTCTGAATGCGGGCAATGTCTTGTATCCCATTCGAACATTTGGGAAATGTATCGGGCAAGAGTGATAGTAACAGCCTAGAACTTCCAAGACTTTCCTCTTGGTCCTATGGACGAAGTCAGGAATCAAACCATCGATTACTAATCTTCCGTCACCAACGTATTCCCATTCGTCTCCCAGCATCTTTCCAACTTCTATCTCCAATCTGTTAGGCTTCCTCTTTGGAGCCTTCATACCCATCCTTGCAAGCTCCAAGAAAGATCCGTATTTCTCAAGGAAAGCCTCTCTCATCCTTTGAGCCCGCTCCTGGAGGTCGACGGATTCGTAGGAGAGCAGTCTGGCCATTTCCAGTTTCTTCAGCTCCTCAGGTCGCTGGAATCTCCTTCTTTGGGATTCGCTGCAATGCTTTCTAGTCTCCTCACTAATCGTTATCGCACCTGCACGTCTCAATTGCGCAGCCTTTTGCCCGCCCTTGCTGGCCATTTGGCGCAGGTGTTCAGACACTTTTGCTCTGTAATCCTCTCTCTGCCAACACTTCCTCATCGCTTCTTTTTGCTTAATCCTTCTCTCGTGATTCTGCCAAGTCTTCCTTACCTGTTCGCTTCTGGATATAGACTCCATTTGGTTTCTCGTATTCTACATCATGGATTGGGGGTCTCGAATATAAACTGGGATCGTGCACTCCGGACATCTTGAAAGCAAGTGCCCTTCTCTTGTCATTCGAGCAGATTCCACAGTGGACAGGCAGCGTCCTGCCGCCGATGGTCCTGAAGCTGTGCCCGGCATAGCAGCTGTAGGTGTACTCCCAGGGGACGCCGAGCTCTTGGCCCAGTTTGACCACCTTGTCCTTGTCGTACGTGATGAGCGGGGCCAACAGCCTGTAGCCGCCGTGGTGGGTGGCTTGCTCTGCGAGGCGGTTGATCTCCTGCATGAATTCCGGCGTATTGTCTTTCATGGCTACCGGGGTCTCCCTCCTGATGCCGATGAAGACATCGTACCGCTCGCCCTCGGAGATGTAGAACGACTCGGCGTGTGAAAGGCCAACCAGTAGCAGGATGGCGTTCCTGCAGGGGTCCCACCATTTCAAGATCCTGCTTCTCGCCTTCGCCGAGTCCCAAAGGTCCTCCTCCTTGGTCTCTGTGATCTCCTTCTGCGGATGAGTGAGGACAGATGTGCTTATGTCGCCGAGCCAATCGAGATTTATTATTTTGAGAGGGATACCGAGTTCCTGGGAGATCCTCTTGATGCAGAACTCTTCATACCTGTAGGTCCTCTGCTTGTAGTTGCAGAAAATCAGGAGCTGCTTCTTCGGCTTCAGGACCTTACTGACGTAGTATGTTGTTGTGACCGAGTCGACTCCGCCGGATATGCAGCTGATTGCGTTCCTTGTCTCGTCCGAGCTCTGCCTGTCCACGACGAGACCCAGACTCAACTCAGTCGGCAAACCTCCTCTGCAGTATTCCGAGTTTCTTGACCGCCCCGTAGAGCAAGTAGCCCAGGACTGTTGTCGCCAGAAATATCCCTGTCGTCACCAACGGGATTTCGACGAGCACCGGCAGGTTGAAGGCGTAGCTCAGGGCGAAGCTTACGGAAACTCCCAGGGCCAAGGAGTAAAGTGTCAGGCCAAGGAAAACGCTCACATGTCTCAGCCTCCAGAGGAGCCATGAGAATACGAAGGTGGGGACGACGTTGATCAGGTCTATGGGCCCGAGCTGGTCTCCGAGAGAAGGTTGGTTGGCTATCAGGACCCCTATCGTCTGTCCCAATATTGCTGGCCAACCCACAAGGGGAACTAGGCCGATGAGGATGTTGGCCACGCGCAGGTTGATTACACCGTAACTGATTGGGCTGAAGGCAAGGACAAGCGCGACGTACATCGCTGCGTACACAGACGCAGTCGCAACCACTACGCTCCTTCTCACTATCTATCCTCCGACTCCGGGGTTTGTTAGGCGGAACGGGTGGAGGTACCACTCAACCCGCCGACACGAGCTGGCATATCTGGTATTTATACTGACAGGGCGGAGAAATCGATAGGAATCGATTCCGTACGCGACAGGATGTGAATCTATAATGGACCGGGGGGGACTCGAACCCCCGACCTGTCCCAATTTGGAATCTTTGCCAAGGGACTATCCTACCAGACTAGACGACCGGCCCTACGATTCACGCCGCGCCCGCCGCTCTCTTTAAGCCTTATTTGCAGACGGGGGTTGTTGATGTCCGCGATGTCGATCAGCATCGATGAATTCGGGAAGTTGGAGATGAAGGTGGGGAAGATAGTGTCCGTTGAGGACATCCCGCAAGCGAGGAAGCCGATGTACAAGCTAGTCATCGACTTCGGGGACGGGGTGACCAAACAGTGCGTCGGCGGCATAAAGCAGTTCTACACGAAGGAGCAGCTGCTGGGCCGGCGCGTCGTCGCCGTCGTCAACCTCCAGCCGAAGTCTGTTGCAGGGGTGATCTCGGAGTGTATGATGCTTGCAGCGTTCAACGACAGCGAGGTCTCCCTCCTGTCCCCTGACAAGGAGGTGCCACTCGGCACCAAGGTTGGCTGAGAGAACCCCACAAGCTTTTATCCCCGCCAGTCTCGCGACGTGATTGGCGCGGTCGTCGTCTAGATCTTGCAACGAGGAAAACCTGGTCCAGGACATCAAGCCCGCGAGGGTGTGTAGGCCTGCCACGCTGGTAATCTGAACAAGACCAGAAACCCGGGTTCAAATCCCGGCGACCGCACCCTAACCCATGCGTTCAAATCGCAGACTCCTTTCTCCGTTAAAAAGCCCCTCATACCAGTATCACATGAACAGGTCAGAGGACGAAGTATACAACTACCAGTACAGCCTCGCTAATGCCGAGAAGCTTCTGTGCGAATCGAGCGTAATCTCGACCCAGGATAAGGAACTAATCAGGAACTTCGTCCAGCATCTTAGAGCGCATGGTGTATCGACTGGCAGGCTAGCCAAGTACCTCTTCCATCTCAAGAAGGCGATGGAGCACCTTGGAGCGCAGACCAAGGACGCAAAACGAGAGCATATTGAGGGGCTAGTCGTATGGTTGCAGCGCGATTCAGGCTATACCGCCCACACAATCTCCGATTACATATTCGCCATCAAGAGGTTCTTCAAGTTCGTTCGGTACGGCAACATAGACAAAGAGACACCATACCCAGAGGAGGTAAGGTGGCTCAAGACCGCGATCAAGCCCAACGAGAGGAAGGAGCCTCAATTCCTGACCAGCCAGGAGGTCGAATCGATGATAAGGTCAGCGACAAGTCCGAGGGACAAGGCGATGCTATCGGTCGGGTTCGAGGCCGGGTTGAGGGCTACCGAGCTGTTGACACTCAACGTCGGAAGCGTCTCATTCGACGACAGAGGAGTAAGGCTCCACGTGGAGAGAGGGAAGACGGGCTCAAGAGTGGTAAGGCTGATTAGCTCCGTGAAGCTGTTATCTCAACACTTGGAGACCCACCCCTTCAGGAACGACCCCGACGCACCGCTCTGGCTGACGGAGAGCACCAACTACATGAACCGCCGCCTAAGCTGGGTCAGGTGGAATAGGAGGCTCAAGCAGATAGCGAAGGAGGTGGGGATCAAGAAGAGAGTCTTCAACCACATGCTGAGGCACGGCTCGGCCACGAGGAACGCCAAGTTCCTCACCGACTCGGAGCTGAAGGTGATGTACGGATGGTCGATGAGCAGCAAGATGCCAGCGGTGTACGTCCATCTCTCCGGGAAGGACTTGGACGACAAGCTCACGGCCCTGTACTCGGGGACGAAGATTGAGCAGCCAAAGCCGGAGTTTGCCCCCGTAATCTGTCCCAGATGCTCCGAGAAGGCATCCCCCGGGATGCTCTACTGCCCAAAATGTGCCAGCCCCCTCGACCCGAAGGAGAGGAGCAGGGCAACGATTGAGGACGAGAGCGTGAGGAGCGAGGTCAAAGAACTCAGGAAGATTGTCGAGAGGTACCTAGCAGGCCCTCAAGCTTCCTGAGCACCCTACCCATCCGTTCAAGGTCTTCTTTCTTCACCCTTACGTACCCTTCATCGTCGCTTTCTGTCATGCAGGAGAAGTCTGGCCTGCTATAAAAGACGGGTCGAGCCATCCGATTCTGCTTACCCCCGTTAAATAGCCCCGTCTCCTTGTCCCGCATGGAATTCGACATCTTCGGTAGGAAGAAGCGGAAGAGGCAGGAAGAAGAGGAGCAGAGGCGATGGCAGGAGCACTGGGAGCAGGAAAGGAAGAGGAAGGAACAGGAAGACAGGCGCTGGAAGGAGCTCGAACAAAAGTACGGAGTTGACAGGGAGGAGCTTGAGTACCAGTTCGGGAGGTCACTCACCTACCGGAGGAGCGGCGACGGCCCGCAGAAGCTCACTCCTGGTCACATAGGGATAGTCAGGGTCATCGCAAAGAACACGGGCAGCGACGCAGCGACCGAGCCGTATCGCGACGACGAGTTTCGGTTCCTCTGGATAGACCTCGACGAGACGTTCAAGGGCAAGCCCAACAGGAACGTCTTCACGAGCGGCGCTTCCGGAGAGGGAAAGACCACGCTCAACAAGCTGCTCCTAAGCGTGGTGGACGGGGTCAAGGTGATCTTCTCGTTCAAGGTGAACGACGAATATCTCAGGGCCGGATACCCAGTCGCAGACGTAAGCAGACTCGGCCCTGACCCGTTCCAAGACGTAGACGCGTTCGTCAGCGCCTTCGCGATAGCCTTCCCCATCACCACCATAGGGATAACCGCCAGCCAGATTCCGTCTCTGGTCAGGGAGCTAGGCTATGGATGCGCGTCGTGGAAGGAGTTCAACCGCAGGCTTGAGCGCAGGATAAATGAGGCGAAGGACAAGGTCCAACTCTCCGCCCTCTGCTTCATCCAGCAGCAGCTGAAGTCCCTACAGCACGGAGCTGATGGAGACGCAAGCGTCATCCGACAATTGATTCACAACGGCACGAGCCTAGTCCTGGACTTCTCGAAGCTCTCCGACTCCGCCAAGGTGTTCTTCGCAGAACTCATGCTCAGGCAGATATGGAACGAGATACCAGACAACAAGCCGATAATCTGCGTCGATGAGGCTCACAGGCTGACGAGAGGGACGTTCGAGAAGTACCACTCAATCCTGTACGAGATGGCGAAGGAAATCAGGTCTAGAGGCTCCTTGTGGACGTCAACCCAGAACTACACGGACATAGAGGACGACGTGAGGAACCAGTTCGCGACACAGTTCTTCTTCGGCACCTCGTCGAAGGCAGACATCGAGGCGTTGAGGGCGATAGACCCGATGCTCGCCTGGTCGGTCACGGTCCTCAAACCGCACCAGTTCTTGGACGCGAAATCGGAGGAGGTTCACGCCAGGATACGGGTTCTCACGTTCAGCCCGGAGGGAATAACGAAGGAGCAAGCTCCAGTGTCTGTCGAGGAGTACCTTTCGAGCACTCCCGCAGGAGCGACCGCACCAAGAATCGACTACGAGGCGACGGTCAGGGACAAGCTCAGGGACGAACCGGTCTGGGTCTCCGGTCTGGCAGGCTACTTCAGCGACAGATACGGAGTCGCCAAGGACGAGGCGAAGCTGAAGGTCAGGGACATCCTTGAGAAGCTGGTCAACGGTGACGAGGTTCAGCGGATGAAGTATGACGCCGAGTCGGGCGAGACCATCGTCCTGTACTTCCCGAAGAGCGAGGACGAGAAGGTCAGCAACCTTCACCGCTACATGCAAGAGCAGCTGGTCAAGGGACTCGACAATAGCGAAGGCATCGTCCACGTAGCGGAGCGAGGCGAGGCGCTGCCCGACGTTGAAACCGGGAGCGCATACTTCGAGGTCGAGACAGGGCTGAAGAAGAGGACGGACGACTTGGAGGAACGCATCTCGAAATTCACAGCCAAGCCGTTCATCATCCTCGTTCCAAATTCCGAGATAGCAAAGAACGGGAGGTACACCGCCTTGATTAGCGAGAGGGTGACTGTGACCACACTCGCAGAGTTCCTCAACGGGGCCGAGAAGCCATGAGCGACGGTGATGCGAATCTGGACGGAAGAGATGAGCTAACGGAAGCCTACCGAAGAACACTCAGGCACTGCATCGATGAACTCTCCCACAGGATGGCGGAGGACTTGATACATGAATACGTCTCGTGGGGGCACGACGTACACGAATACCAAGGCAGTGAGCAGCACAAATGGGACGTCGAGTACGCCAAGCGCCTGATGATCGACCTCCAAGCAGACGAGATAGCGGAGTGCGCTTTGGGAGGCCTGCCTCTCTTCGGCACGGTGGAGAGGTATCACAAGGTCGAAGCCGTCAAGAAGGAGATTGAAAAGACAGAGGAGGAATTCTACTCATCGGTCATGGCGAACCAGCTCTCCAAGCACCTGGAGCAGCCGGCCAAGTTCGAGGCCACCCAAACCGATTCGAGAGCCAGAGTGGAGGAAATCTACAACGAGGTTCTCAAGAGGCTCTGGGCGCATGATGCAGAAGAATACCTTCTGGAGCTCAGGACGCTGGCCACGATCTACAGGTACATCGGAGATGCCGAGGACATCAGCCTGCCAGCGAAGGAGTTCATCCTGACCGCCGTGGCAGCCCTGCTAGCGACGGAGAACAAGGCGTTCGGGCGCGCAGCGCACGAGCTGGTCAGGGACGCGACGGAAGAGGTCAACCGGAGATACAGAAGGCGTTAGGGCGCGCCTGGTGGACTAGACCACCAAGGGAATGGCTCGCCCGCACCAACCGACGCCCTTCAGGCTCATCCTTCGCTTCGAGCAAAATTCACCCCCTCGCTTCGCGAGCCGTGTCCGTCGCTCCGCTCCTCACGGCCTTCCGCTCACTCCGTTCGCTCCCTCCCCCCTCTTTTGCCCTCGCTCGGATTTCGCCTTCACCCCTTCGGGGCTCACTCGCTCCGCTCGTGGGGGTGTCGGTTGGTATGTGCTCGCCAGAGGGGGGAGGGAAAAGGGGAAGAATTGAGCTATTCTGATGGAAAGAAGCTCCTTCGGAGATACACCCCATCGAGGGGTGTGCAAGAGGTATGCTGGAGTCGCAGCTAGCTTTAGCAATTGTGTCGCATGACTGTCTAGAGATGCCTCAGTGTCTTCCGTGCTTCGTATAATGAAATCCCAAGTGCCGCAACATTAACTATGATCGCAAAGAAATAGACAGAACTAATCGTCGCGGGCATGAGAAACGGGAGCAGAATGAAGAGTGTGACGCCAAAGAAAGCCACATGCGTTGTCTGCATGGGAACGGAAATTCGTCTTATCCTGATGACATTTTCCCAGCACCATCTTGTCGATGATATATCCTTTCTGCTCCTCTCGGAGATTCGAAAATTAGTGATGAACTTGGATTCGAAGGGGAGGGGGCTCGACGGTTACCGAACTGAAAATGGTGCTAGAATTAGTACTATAATGATCCGGCTCATGCCCACATGGGATTGAATCCGATATCTTACTTGGTAGGCATCCATTTGTCTGCCCATGATTATGCATGGCCAGAGGTAGCAATCACCGTAGATACTTTCTTGCCATATGAGTGGAATACAAGGTTCAGACGAGTACGATTACTACATCACCAACGACGGGCTCGGAATTTCTCGTGTAGTGACTGGTGCCGCGATGTCAAATTTCGGTCCATCTCGGGGACCCAAATATCTAGGCGGAGGACCGAATCGCCGAGGCATCCCAAAAGCTATACGGGTTGTTCATGGCGCAAGAGTTCGATGAAAGGGGTTTCACACAGACGGCGATCTTACCGTGAGATGCTCGTTGTTGAAAGAGCCTTCTTTCTTGCTACCCAAAGGAAGAATACTGCTGGAATGAGGGAAAAAACGAACAAGCCGTCGAGGAGGAGAGGAGCTGATTCTGCAAACAGTATGGCGGCGCTTATGAGCAGAAAAACCGGTCTAGTCCTGAGAACCCCCAAGATGCCCAGTATTGCTCCGACAGAGATTCCGCCTTGAATTAGCGTCAGTCCCGATACCGCCTGGGCGACTGTCTCAGACCTCGCTCCAGCCGAAGAACATGCCCCGCCTGGCGAGACGGTAACGACAGCACCGCTCGCTCCCCAATAAATACATGGATTAATCAGGTCCAGAATCACACTCGCGAGAGTTATAGCAACAATAAAGAATATGGGCAGAATCACAGCGAGAGAAAGCAAGATGAGGGTTCTTCTACGCGACGGTCCTCGCGAAATGATCACCTACTTTAGACGCGTGCTTCACGTAAAGTAGCAACTCTCGCCAACTCCACTCACGATCGTTCCGCTATAACTCCAATAGCACACTAGCGTTATGACATTGCCACTCACGGAGATGTCCTCGCTATTGTAGAGTGTATGTTGATAAGTGTTCGACAACCAGTGAAAATCGCCGTGGGCAGCCGCATGTGCGGGATTGCCTACAAAAGTTACACTGTCGATGATGGTGGCTGTATTGACCCAACCATCAGGGAAGACATACGGCGATTCGACATACTGGGAGATGCAGATATTAGAACCACATATAGAAATGGTTGCGGTTCCTGTCTCTTGCGTCAGGTGTAAGCCGATGGGATCCACCATATACACTTGATTGTTCGTAGGATCACCTGGTGTATAGGTATGAGTGACTATTGACTTCGAAGAGACACGAAGGTTGCAATCACTGTCGGTTAGGAAACCGATGTTTTTCGTTTCGCTGACCCTTGACACTGTGCCCGCCCTTGACACCGTAATTCCACTAACGCTTCCGAAATGACAGCCAACATTGCCCGCTGCGGCGCCGCTGCTATTCGGATCGCGAGTCCCATGCGCAACAACCTGCCCAACTTGCAACGAGTCCCAATCCAGAGGTGCGTCTGCGGTAGCTATGCGATGCGGAATCGCTGAGAAAAGAAGTATTCCCATCAGGAGGAAAGTCGCAAACTTGATTGCGCGCATACGTAACACCAAACTACGTTTGGCGATTATATAAATGTTTTAGATTATTTCGATGCGAATTCGAAAATTGACTCCGCACTGTCCGATTCCGAAATCATGCACGAAACTCGAATCCAAAGCGGTTTGGACAAAAGGTTACTTGAAGAGAGTCAGACCATCTCCTGACCCGGCAACATAATAGCAATCTTCGCGCATCTTTCCCTCGGCTATGGTGAGGTAATTCGAATTGGCTGAATACAAGAGGGAAATAAGCTGACTCAGCCAGTCTGGTTGTCGAGCGAATCCGTCAAGCATAAACTTTTGACGCTAGGGTTCGCCTACATTGACCCCATCCCTTCCGGTTCGAACATTTGACTCACTAACCCGCCCGCAATGGTCACAGATTTGGACCCGAAGGTTCTTAATCCCGGCGACCGCACCTTCAATCCGTAGCTGGGTTGGCCCTCAGGTTTTCAGCTATGACAATCGCAATCGCCTTTAATTACCATAGAGAGAGACCAGCTTCGAGATGGCCCTGCTTCCTCCGCAGTACGACGCATATTCCTCCATAATCACGATCGCTCTCCTCCTTGTCGACGGCCTAATCATCGGTGTCGCAGCCAAGCGAGGCGTGGTGTCCGCCGTGCTGCTAGCAGTTGGCCTGCTGCTGGCGGGGTTCGCAGGTCTGGCGCTCCCGTTCTCGATTTCGTCGGGCGATATCATAACACACCTGACGAACATCTTCACCTCCCAGATTAGACACATCGGCGGGGCGTTCTCGGCCTTCCCGATATCCTGGCTCATTGGATTCGCCCTGGGAATCTGGAAGGGCTAGTCTCCGCTCCCGCCCACCCCTGTGTCAACTCCGTTGAGGTCTATCCCGCCTGTTTCCATCTCATGAAGTACGCGAAGTAGACCATGTAGAACGCGGAGGCTAGGGCCACAGCCAGAACGATCGCTGTCGTAAGGAGCGCCGACGACGAGCCAATCACCTGATTCCAGAGCTGGCCTGCCGCATATCCAGCATAGATCAGGACGGCCGACCACCCAAAGCACCCTATGATCGTCATCATCGCAAACGTCGACAGCCTCATCCTGAAGAGTCCGGCAGGGAAGGAGATGATCGACCTGAGAAGCGGGACGAATCGCGCAACAAGGACGGTCCACGCGCCACGCCCTCCGAACCACTTCTCAGCCCTCTGGAGCGCCTCGGAGCGGATGCCGAACTTCAGGAGGAACCTGTCGACGACTGCCCTCCCCAACAGGAGTGCGATGTAGTAGTCAATCAAAGCACCGACCAGGCCCGCAGCTACGCTCACTGCCAGAGCGAGCTCGAAGTTCATCACCCCGAGGTAGACGAGGTATCCCGCGAAGGGCAGGACGACCTCGCTCGGAATCGGGAGCGAGGCGCTCTCGAGAGTCATCAGGGCGAAGAGACTGACGTACCCGAGGTCCCTCATCAATGCGATTAGAGACGCTGAAGAGAATATCGAGGAAGACGACGTTCCCAGGACCCAGGTCTCGAACGGCAGCTCAACCGCCTCTGACAGTTCTATCAGGCTCAGGCAGAACGCGAACAGGGCGATGACAAGGAGGTATTTGTTAAGAGGCAAGACGGTTCTTCGGGACTTGCTCACGTCCAAGGACGGTCGGCAGCCAGTCGTCCGCGTTTTAAACAAGATGCAGGTCACCCGCCTCTTCCTTTGCCCACCCGAGGTCTTGGAAAGAGTTAATCTCATGCCGCCTGGGGCCTAGAGATAGGACTGACATGCGGGCTAGGATAAAGAAGCGCGAGCGCAACAGGAGGCTGCTGATTGTCTCGGCGCTTGTGGCCGTTATCGCCGTTGTGATTGTCGGGGCCTACGCCCTCTCGACTCTTCAGACTCCTGGGTCGAATCTCCAACAGTTCGTCGGTACTCCCGTCTCCTCGACAGTGTACCATGCAATGTACGCGGCCGCTCAGACCTCCTATGGCAACTCCAACTCCTCGCTTCTCTCGCAGCCGAAGTCGTTCTCAGGCCAGCCCTTCACCGCCGGCGGTAAGCCTATTGTCGTCTACATTGGGGCGGATTATTGCCCATACTGCGCCTTCCAACGCTGGGCGATAATCGTCGCGCTGATGCGATTCGGGAACTTCACCGACCTCCACTATATGGTGTCTGCGCCCAGTCCCGAAGTCTTTCCGAACTCGCCCACCTTCACCTTCTACCAGTCGACGTACTCCAGCAAGTACATCGTCTTCCAGGGTTACGAGCAGCAAGACGGGAATGGGACCCCGCTTCAGACAGTCCCGAACAACTACACAGCCGTCTTCTCGCAGTTCGGCTCTTCGTACCCTTTCCTTGACATCGGCAACAAGTACATCGTCAGCGACGCCTTCGAGTACCCCACTCTGCTCGGCGGGAAGAATTGGACTCAGATTGCACAGCTGCTCGGGGGTAGCAACCAATTGTCCAACGAGGTGATAGACTCGGCCAACATGATAACGGCGGCCATCTGCAAGCTCACCGGCGGCACCCCCATCTCGGTCTGCGGCAACTCGAACATCTCCGCGATGACAGTCGGACTCGTCGCGTACCGTCAGCCTTCGAGCACGAGTTTGGCCACGGGCACGACGAGCGCTATCCCCAACACATGGGCGAGGGTGCAGTATGGACAGATGGCGTGGAGGACGAACAGCTCTGTGAAGATGAGGTATCCAGCGAACACCGCCCCGACTGCCCACAACGGTATCAACGCGTAGTTGAGAATCGGTCTGTTGAGGGCGATCACAACCAGGACGACAGCGAACCATGCCGCCCCCAATATCGAAACGGGCACACCCGCGAACCTGCTGTAAACACTTGTGGTTAGGGTTGCGCAGTTGATGATGTCTCCAGACGGACAGTAAAGCGGCACCTGCGGATAGAATGAGTCGACCGTCAGGTAGAGGCCGTCTACGAGCCCAGCCAAAGCCAATATGAGCCCGATGCCCCTCCAGCGACTCAACTACAGCCAGCGCCTCAGGAGGCGTATTTGAGCGCGACGTTCCTGCTAATTCAGTTTGCCTTCAGTAATCAGCATCTTCCCGTCCGACGCTAGGTTCCCTCTCCTGATTGCGGCAGTGAACCCGAAGCCGCCGATGGTGATCGCACCTCTGACAAATGCGTCACGGCCGAACCCATACCTCATGGCCGGGTTGAGCCCCACGTTCAGCGAAGTGAGCCTCCTCTTCTCCGGGGGAAGCGGCTTCAGGAACGCGCCGAGCTTGTCCTTGTCCTTGCCCTCCCAGCTGGTCAAGACGCCCCCGCTGAACGTCAGCATCGCGCCGTCGACAACGCCGTACCTCGTGAGGGACGCCGATATCTTCACTGTCCCAGCGGCGGAGGTCGGCTCGACCTGTTTGGACACGAGGCCGGGCGGCACGTACGTCATGCCGTTCCCGCCGGTCACGTCGTTCGCATCCACTACTCCGTCTTCCACGCCGAGCTCTCCCTTGAACACGAATCGTACATTGGTCCCAGGCGACTCCAGGCTGCCCTGTGTACCGTCCCCAAGATGCGGCACCAGCCTGGCCGCGGCCTCGGAGATGTCGCCGAAGTCCACCAATGCAGCCTTCAACTGGGCTGTGACGATCTTGTCCACGCTCTTCCCGACAATCCTTGCCATGTCGGGCCCGGCGTAACCGAATGTCATACGGGCGCCTCTCAACTTCGCCTTCTCAGCAGCTTCGTACCAAGACGAGTTGTACCTCGTCGAGTCCGCGAGCTCCTCGGGCTTCAGCGTCTTGGAGAAGGCCCAGAGCGGAGGGCCTGGCACGAAGATGTACGCGTCCGTCGCAGCGAGAAGGCCGAGTTCGTGCCTCCCCATGATTCCCAAAGCGTCTTTCGGGGCTCTCTTCACTCCTTCGACGTACGCCTTCTCATCCTCCAGGAGAAGGATGGCAGTGCAGCCCATCGCCCTTGCCTCCGCCAGGACGTGCCTTGCGAAGCCCAAACCGTTGTTCCACGCTTCAACCGTGACCGTCTCCCCCTTCTTCACATGCACGGTCTCTGTGAGCACTTTGCGGGCCACACGTCCGTAGAGCCGGTCGAGCGAACTTTGAGGTGCCATCCTTCAGCTCCTCAACAGCTTGCTATTTAATCGGGGCAGAAACGTTAAAGGCTCTGGAGGCGGCCAAGAACACATGAAAGTCGGGGAGGTCGTTGCGGCTGTCTTCTCCGAGCCTCAGCGGTGCTACGGCCACTGCGAGCAACCGGCGACCTTCAGGCTCTTGGAGTCCGACGACGTCGCCATCGCATGCTACGCTTGCCCGGGCGGCTACGTGTCGAAGGTGATGGTGTACGGCCGAAGCCCAACACTAGAGAGGCTCAGATCATTCCTCCTCGGAGCCTTGGGCGAGGGGGCCGACGTGAGCGATGACGACCTGCGCGTGGCCACCAGGCACCCCTGGGACCTCAAGGCCTCTGGGGAAGACATCACCGCATCCTATTGGACGCAGAACTACCGCAGGACGAAGAGCGAAGACCCAGACAGGAGAGCCCTCTTCATCTGCTCTCGATGCGGATCTCTTTTCCGTCGCTCTCTTTCGGCGGCCGAGTCTCTCTGTCAGAATTGTGCCGGTTGACTACGGGACCACATTCGGTGCCTTCTGGCTCCTGAAGAGCTCGCTTCCCAGCAGGTTCTCAACAGCCTTCCTAGTGAAGGCGACTCCTTCTGGGTAACCCGTCAGCACGTGTTTGATCTCTCCATCCTCGAACTCGACGAACACCTGCGGTATCAGGTAATCCGGTGACCAGTCGCCGTACTTCTTTACAAGCTCGTCTGCGGCCTTCTCTTCTTCGGTGTCGATGTCGTAAAGAAGGCAAGGGACCCCAAGCTCTGCCGCAGCCTTCTTGACCGGTTCGACTGTCGTAGGTACGCAGTGGGGGCACCAGTTCGCATAGACAACATGTATGGCCCTGATGCGGTTCATGTTCGTAGACCTCCGCGAAAGGATGCTAGTTAATTAATTCCGCCGCTTTCACAGCGGGGGCCGAGTCAGTAGACGTACGCCTCCATGCCTCCCTTGGTGATATCCCGCAGCAACCCCGAGAGGTCCGCAACCCTGCTCACTTCCTTCGAGGTGATGAGTCGTCCGGGTGATACCTTCGCGCCAGCCGACCTCTTGTATATCATGACTGTATATCTGCCACCGAACCTAGTGACGAAGCAGTAGCACCTCTCCTTACCATACCTGCCGACCACCCTGATGCCGGCGTCCGAGTCCATGACTCGGGCCTCCCTCATCAGAGAGCGGAAGGAGGCCACGCGCTTCTCGTAGAACATAACGTAAGCCACGGGCTCGGGCGTCCTCTTCAAAAACCCTAATACCAACTGGCGAGGCGCGCCACAGACTGCGTCTAAATGGCTCGCGTTCTGAAGGTCTTCAACACCTTGACTCAGCGGAAGGAACCCTTCCGCAGCTTGAAGCGGGGTCGTGTCAGCATGTTCGTCTGCGGACCGACGGTCCAGTCGTTGATGCACCTGGGCCACGCAAGAACCTACATCTTCTATGACGTTGTGGCGAGGTACCTGGCTTGGCTTGGATACGACGTCGAATACCTGATGAACATCACGGACGTTGACGAGCGGATTACCCAGGAAGCCAAGAAGTCCGGAACCAGCCCAGGCGAGCTTGCGGGTCGCTTCTCCAAGCTCTTCCTCGAGGACATGGCTGCGCTCAACATCACGTCCGTAAGGCGGTTCGAGCCCGTCTCAAGTCATGTGGACGAGATGATCGAGCAGGTCGAAACCCTGCTGAAGAAAGGCCACGCATACATCGTCGGCGGCTGGGTCTACTTCGACGCCTCGACATTCCCCTCGTTCGGGAAGCTCTCGCACCAGTCAAAGAAGGAGCTGTCCCTGAGGCCGCTCGAGCTGTCGCTGCAGAAGAGGAACCTGCTCGACTTCGCGCTCTGGCGTCCAGAGACGCTGGTGGAGGGTATGTGGAAGAGCCCTTGGGGCATCGGGTCGCCAGGGTGGCACATCCAGGATACGGCCCTGACGATCTCACTCTTGGGCCCTCGGTATGACATCCACGGGGGCGCTTACGAGCTGATCTATCCGCACCACGAGGCCGAGATTGCTCAGGCTGAATCGCTGACAGGTCAGACGCCGGTGGTGAAGTACTGGATCCACACTCGCTTGGTAAACATGAGAGGCGAGAAGATGTCGAAATCCTTAGGAAACGTCTTCGCAGCAAGGGATGCCCTAAAGCACTACTCGGCAGACGAGCTGAGGTTGTTCTTCCTCTCCACTCACTACAGGACGGACATGGACCTTGACGGGTTGGAGAAGGCCGTTGCGCGGTTCAGGAGGCTCAGGGAGACAGCAAGGAGCCTAGCGCCGTCGACCGGGGTGAAGGAAGTCAAGGGAGCGATACTGCCTGCGTCCTTCATTTCGGCCATGAACGACGACTTCGACACCCTGGGGGCTATCGATGCCATCGAGACCTTTCTCAGGCGGGCTGCCACGAAGCATCATCCTCGCGAGCGGGCCACTGACTTGGCCTCTGCTGTCACAGCCATGAACTTACTCGGGGTCGACCTGAATGGCTGAACCAAGTAGGAGGGCGCTCGAGCTCAACGAGCTGACATGGTGGTCGGGCTGGGCCAGCCTGACATGGCTCGACAGGAACACCTACGTCTTCACGTCCTCGGAGTTCAACGAGCCCTTCTTCAACAGAGCAGGCTTCCTTGAGTGCAGGGGAATCCGACGTTCGCTGGCTGAAGTGGAGAGAAGGTTCCAGTCCGTCCGTGTCGACCCGACAGTGCTGGCCTACGACTCGTGCGCGTCGGCCACGGCTGCGCTGACTGACTCGGGCTACACCTTGGTCGACAAGATGGCGGTCCTGCGGCTGATTACGCCGAAATTCCGCACCAACGGAGCCCTTCGAGTCGAGAGTGTCAAGTCTGGCAGCCGCGAAGGGTGGTCGAGGGCTTACCTTCTCTCATTCTACGGCGGGACCGGGTTGCTGTCCGCAGTCAGTAGGGTCGTCTCGCGGCTCCTGAGGAAAAGGGGAGTGACACTGCTGGAAGGAAGGATCGGTGGGGAGGTCGCGGGCGTCCTCGCCATCCAGCGCAGCTCCCAGCTCGCTGGCGTCTACTGCGTGGGAACAATCCCGCGTTTCAGGAAGACCGGCGTCTCTGGCACACTGATCAGTGAGGCCTACCGAATTGCGTCCGCTGGGAGGCGCAGGCTCATCCTGCAGACGCTCGAGTCAGACGGAGCCGAGGG
This sequence comes from Nitrososphaerales archaeon, assembly GCA_032906765.1. Taxonomy (NCBI): domain Archaea; kingdom Thermoproteati; phylum Nitrososphaerota; class Nitrososphaeria; order Nitrososphaerales; species Nitrososphaerales archaeon. The sequence continues at coordinate 9,170 of JAJTZB010000008.1, read as the reverse complement.
CTTCTACGTGGCGGGGGGGTTCAAGAGGCTCTACGCAAAGAACGTGATGGCGAGAAAGCTAAAATCATGAACTCCTCGCACAGCCAGCCGTTGGAGCTAGGCGTCTCCATAGAAAGGAGCGCAGATCCTGGGTCGCTCCCCTTCACCGAAGTCTTCAGAGGGTTCGAGGGCGTAGCGGCGGTAAGGTCGATATTCGGACAACAAACAGACGACATACTGTCTGCCCTTGAAGTCGAAATCATGGAGACACGCGGTTACCTCAGGATCAACGCAGAGAAGGGGTCAGTCATAGTCAACTCAAAGTATCTGAGGGAAGGCCACGAGAGACACCTCTACCTCGACGTCATCCACGAGCTGGTGCACATACGACAGCACAGGGAGGGAAAGCAGCTCTGGGACGACCGTTACAAGTATGTCGACAGGCCGACGGAGATTGAGGCTTACGGGGTTGCTGTGGCGGAGGCGCGGAGGATAGGACTGACAGACGCCGAGCTCGTGGAGTACCTCGAGGTAGAATGGGTCCCGGACGAAGACTTCGCGAGGTTCCTCGCAACTTTGGGTGTCAGGGGATGACGGCAGAGGCACAGCTCCCCCCAGGGCAGGTGTGGGGAAAAAAGTTCGTCATCTACGCCGCCCTCGGGATACCGAGGGTCGCAGCTGGCGACTGGAAGCTCAAGGTGGACGGAATGGTGAGGCAGCCGCTGGAGTACACCTACGCCCAACTGACATCAGGCGAGCTCTTCCACTACACCAGGTCGTTCCACTGCGTTACCTCTTGGTCAATCAAAGACGTCGAATGGGACGGAGTCCAAATCCGGAAGCTGGTCGAACCTGCGGGCGTCGACCCAGAGGCCAGGTGGGTGATGTTCCACTGCGTCGACGGCTACACCGCGCCGGTCCCGGCGGAAGACGCCCTGCACGAGGACTCGATAGTGGCGCTCAGGCTGAACGGGAAGCAGCTCAGCGCCGAACAAGGCTTCCCCGTCCGACCGTTCATGCCCCACCTGTACGCGTGGAAGAGCGCGAAGTGGCTGAACAGGATCGAGTTCGTCCGGGACTACTCTGACGGCTACTGGGAGATGTTCGGATATCACGAGAGGGCGAACGCATGGGAGGAGGAGCGCTTCAAAGGCCACGTGGGCAAGCACTCAAAGAAGACTGCCTACGGGACTGCCTAGCTGCCCTTCTGCAGCTCGGCGAGAATTTCTTTGGCCCTGTCCATCCTGATCTTTCTCTCCTGCACCATCCTATCTGCCACAAGGTCAACCATCTTGCCCGTAGCCCCGGCGGCCACGGCAATATTCCTGCTGTGAAGTCGCATGTGTCCGCGCTGTATCCCCTCTGTTGCAAGCGCTCTTAGAGCGGCGAAGTTCTGCGCGAGCCCGACCGCGCCAATCACTTCAGCCAGCTCGGTAGCAGTCTTCACGCCAAGGATTTTGATTGCGGCCCTTGCAGCTGGATGTGTCTTCGACGCCCCTCCGACGAGGCCCACGGCCATCGGCATCTCGAGCGTTCCTACCAGGTCTCCGTCTGTGTTCTTCTCCCACGTCGTGAGGGGTTTGTATGCGCCCCTTCTCGATGCGTAGGTGTGGGCGCCGGCCTCGAGGGCCCTGATGTCCTGGCCGCACGCTATCGCGACTGCGATGACCCCGTTCATTATCCCCTTGTTGTGCGTGGCGCACCTGTAGGGGTCTGCCTCGGCGAACGCGTACGCGTAGACTATTCCGTCCGCAGCCTCCTCTCCACCTATGGCCTCCTTGTCGAAGACGGCTGCGGCCCTCACCAACCTCCTGTCAGCGAGGTTCGAGATTATCCTCAGGAAGACCCTGCCGCCCGTGATCTCCTCAATCATCGGCGCGACTGCCTCTGCCATAGTGTTGACGGCGTTGGCGCCCATCGCGTCTCCGGTGTTCACTATCAGCTCGGCTATGACCATCTGTCCCTTCATCGACGGCACAACCTTGACCGCAAGGTCCTTGGCACCTCCGCCCAGCGAGACGAGGAGCGGGTCCTGTTCGTTCGCCTTCTTCAGTATCTCTTCCCTCTTACTGAGCACCCTCATCTTGGCTCCGTTCGGGTCCTCGACGTTGACCACCTGAATCTGGCCAATCATCACAGGCCCCGTGTTGGTGACTGTGAACCCGCCCTTCACCCTCGCCATCTTGGCTGCGTTGCTCGCGGCAGCGACGACGGATGGCTCTTCAAGCGCCATCGGGACAAGGTAGTCCTTGTCGTTTATCCTGAAGTTCACGGCGATACCCATCGGGAATGTGATTCCGCCCACCACGTTCTCTATCATCCTGTCAGCCACTTCCATGGGCAGGCCTCCGGTGTTTGCCAAAGACTTCGCCTCTTCCTCGCTCAGCCCTGTCGCTTTCTTCACGAGGTTCAACCTCTCCTCGGGGGACATCTTGTAGAATCCAGGGATCTCCGAGCTTCCTTCCATCTTCTCTAGGTTTGCGAGGCCTGCTCTTGGTTATTTAATCCAAGCGACGGACGCGCACTCGACTGTCGGCAATGGTCGAACAATCTGTGCAGCAGTTGACAATTATCGGCGGTGTGGGCAGGCCAGTGGCCTACGTCATCCGCAGGGACATCTTGGAGGCCTCTGCGAAGGTGCAGGACGAGTCTCTGGTTGAATGACACGCCTCTAAGCATAAAAGCGGGTCGGGAAGCGGTGCGAACGTTGGGCCGGTCGTCTAGCTCGGTTTAGGACGTCTCCTCTGGCGTTAGGCTCTGACACGGCGAAGGTCGGGAGTTCGAATCTCCCCCGGCCCACCACTGAATCCGGCTCGTTGTTGCTTATACACTCCTTTCTGCTGCAGTAATGATGTCGAGAAGGCTGAAGTGGCGACCGCCACGGGCATTTGACGGTTCAGACCATCTTTGGCCAGTGGCTCATCTTCAGGCTCTCTCGTATGTAGTGGGGGTTCTGCTAAAGGGTGATGGCTCGGTCTACTTCACCAGTCAAGAGGTGCTTAGAGGGGGCATTCTTGTCAGAGTCCCCGTCCCTCGAATCGAACTCAAGAACAAATCGACAGGATTTCTCGGAAAGTTCGATGAGGAGTGCGCGAAGGTCCTGCGGAGGAGAAGGGTCAGAATATCGCGACCCAACAGTGAAGGGCACATGATGGTGAGATATCGTGCAAAGGACTTCGTTTTGTGGTGGCAGAGGCGTAACCTGTCGAACTTGAAAGGGCTAATCGAAGCCTTCCCGATCGCGTACCTTCGTGGGCGGTTTGACAGCGATGGCAGTGTTGGAAAATACAGAGTGGACTTGGTTGGCATCGAGCCTCATCGCAAACTAATGAATTTCGAGCGACTTCTATGCAGAAGGCTTGGAATGCGAGTGAGCAGGATTCGATCCTATGGGAAAGTCGGCGAAGTGACTTTCGCAGGCTCAAAAGAGATTGTGAGTAGGCAACCGAAAATCAGATTCTCTGTCAATACACGCGACTTTGCCAAGACAGTCGGGAATCTGAACGTGGAGTGGAAGCAGGCGATTCTTGACGGAGCTGCTTATCGAAGACAATGGACCCCATGGCCGTGGCAGCTCAGAGCTCGAGCAGAGGGGCTTTGGGCTGGCGGCATGAGTTGCAAGCAGGTGAGTGACCAGCTCTCCAGAGAATTCCTGACCAGAGTGCCGTATGATACGGTCTATGCTTGGATGAGAAAGGGGGCGAAGACATAGGACGAGCATTCTAGGAATTCAATCCCGTGAACAGGTCCCAGGTTCAAATCCTGGCCGGCCCACTGATTCTGCTCCATTATCAGGGTGGTAGGCTGCCGTGCTTCACAGGACGGTGGCGTGGTTGCAACTTGTGGCCAAACCCATAACCTGAAATGCATTGGTCGATAAGGAAGCAAACTGGAGATTAGAGGAGTACAATGAGGACACGGATACTCACTGGAAAGGTGTGTCTCTATGTGGGAGTCCTGCTCACGGGATTCGGTTTGCTTGTTTCTGCATCCACTGTCTGGACGATTTCATTCACCCAGAGTCTATGCGTAGGTGGTTCGAGTCCACAACCCAATCAAGGCTGCGGATATGTACCAGAGTTGGTAATGTTCAACTGGGGTCCGAACAACCAATACCCGATTCTTCTTTTCGGTATCTACTTGATTTGGATTGGAAACATCACAATGGTCCTTCGATGGATTGGCGTTAGGAGAAAGTGGTTGTCAGAGGAACCACCCAAGTGAACCAGACCGATGAACCACCCTCATAGTGAAGCAGTATCGGCCCACTTCTGCCAACCCTTAATACCAGCGAGCAAGCCGTGCGCAGAGGCGACTGAAACACGAACCGCGGCCTGCTCACCTTCGCGCTTCTCCTGGTCCTGCTCGGCGTCAGCGCCGGTTACTACCCCATCGCCATCTTGGGCGTGCTGTTTCTGATTCCAGCGCTCCTCGCACCTTCAAAGCCTCGGGCAGCCCGCCCTCAACCAGGGCCTCAGCAGCAGAGGCGCGAAATGCCCAGTAGAACCATGCGCGCGCCTAGCCCCCCCACTCCGGAGCAACCAATGCCAGCTTCGCAGCCAATCCAACCACCCCAGTCGATCTATGCTCAGCCAGGTACGCCTATGACTGTCGCCAGCCCCGCACTCTTCCCTACAACCATGTTCCCCTCCTTCTTGCAACCTGCGTCGGCGCCGCAACAGGTGGCCCAAGCAAAGCCCGAAGGGCAAGAGTCCAGGGAAGAGCTTGTGGAGATAGTTGCGGCTCTGGCCTTTCTGAGATTCCTCTCGAGTCAGGGGACGTAGAGGTTCATTTCGCGCGCGACCTTCTTGAGCCGCTCTACCCTATGAGGCAGCGAGGGGTGCGTGGAGAACAGCTCCATCATCGTGCCCCCCCTGAACGGATTCACTATCCAAAGAGAACCAGTGGCCGGAGACGGGTTCTGTGCGCCGGGCCTTGTGAACGACCTCACGTGAACCATGTTCGAGATCTTGGTGAGGGCGCTGATCAGCGCTCCTGGCTCCCTGGTGAGCTTAGCCCCGTACTCATCTGCGGTATATTCGTCGTTCCTGCTGATCCCGAGCTGGACGAACGAGGCTCCCAACGGAATAAGGATTGCAGCTATGAGAAGGAAGATGGGGGAACCGCCGTTTCTGCTCCTACTGTTGCCTCCTCCGAACCAGACTGACCACATGGCGAGGGTGCCGATGTAGGAGATCGCGCCCGCCATGGTCGCTGCTATGCTGGACATCAGGACGTCTCTGTGGACCACATGCCCGATCTCATGGCCGATCACAGCCTCCAGCTCGGCTGGGGTGAGCGCCTGGAGGATGCTTGAGGTGGCGCAGACAACCGCCTTGTCCGGGCCCCTACCCGTCGCGAACGCGTTAGGCTGCGGCGAGTCGACGACCCCCACCTTTGGCATCGGAATCCCCGCCTTCTGCGTCACGTTTCTCACCGCCCTGAAGAGGGCGGGGCTGTCGCTCTCCTGGATAATCTTCGCCCTACTTATCTTGACCACAATCGAGTCGCTGTAGTAGTACGAGATGAAGTTGAAGACTGCCGCAAGGATCAGGCCTAGCAGCATGAAGGTCAGCGGGTCTCCGAAGTAGAGCCCCACTACGTAACCAAGCGCCATCAGCAGAGCTGTGAGGACGGCGAAAAGTATCGTTATCTTCGCGTAGATAGAAGCGGACATGCGCCTTGCAAAAAAATCCGGCCCCTCCCATGCGTAAATACTTTGCGTGCTGACGGTAGGGAAAGAATAAATTCCTCCGAGCCGTTTTCGCTCTTCGACCTATAATGTCAGAAGACGATGAGAACGACGACTGGCGCATGAAGAAGAGACGAGGCTTCCCATTCGGCCCGTGGCCGTTCGCGGACATTGACGAGATGATGAAGGAGATGGAGCGCGCCTTCTCTGAGCAGTTCAAGGAGCTCGAGAAGGAGCTCCCCAAGAACCTGGTCAGGGAGAAGAGGCTGCCCGACGGCAGCACGAGCAAGGAAATCGGTCCCATTGTATACGGCTACTCGGTGACCCTAGGACCTGACGGCAAGCCAGTCGTCAGGGAGTTCGGAAACGTGAGGAGGGGAGAGGGGACGCCCTTCAAGGAGATACAGGACAAGAGAGAACCCCTGGTCGACGTCGTCAGCTCCGACAAAGAAGTGAGGGTGATAGCGGAGCTTCCAGGGGTCGGGAAGGAGGACGTAAGGTCACAGTCAACGAGAAGTCGCTCGTAATCTCGGTCGACACCGAGAGCAGGAAGTACCACAAGGAGTTGGACCTCCCCGGAGTCGTCGACCCGCACGGTGCGAAGTCAACCTACAACAACGGCGTGCTGGAGGTCACGCTGCCCCTGAAGTCGAAAGGCGGCAGCGGCGTCAGTCTCAGGGTCGACTAGTCACTGATACGGGCCGCCAGCGGGTCCTTCCTTGGCCCTTGCTATCGCGTTCAGCGCGGCCTCCTCGTAGCCGTGCTTCCTTGCGAGCACCTTGGCTAGGTCGATGGCGGTGACGATCCCTGTCAACCCACCGTCCCGTCCAATTACAACTAGCCTCCTGATCCCGTACTCCTCCATCAACTTGGCCGCCTCCGTCATCGTCGCTTCCGGGTTGACTGTGATCAAGGGCGTAGACATTATGTCCCTAACTAAGGTCTTCGAAGCGTCCAAGACGTCCGCCATCACCTTGCCCACGAGGTCACGCTCGGTGACTATGCCGATAGCAGCCTTTCCTTGCACTACGACTGCGCAGCCCACACCCCTCTTTGTCATCGCCTTTGCGCATTCCTTCGCGGTCGTGTTCATCTCGACCGCGAGCACTTTGCTCTCCATTATCTCGGCGACCTTCGGTTCTTCCTCTTCCATAGTCACGATTCCGAATCACAGGCTAAATATATCAATCGGGAGGCGGCAACGGAGTATGGCAGAGCCGGCCGTCACCGTACAGAACCTCGTGAAGCGTTACGGTGATACAGTTGCGGTGGACGGCGTATCCTTTGAGGTGCAGAGAGGGGAGATCTTCGCGCTGCTCGGCCCCAACGGCGCAGGGAAGACAACAACAGTCGAGGTACTGGAGTGCATCAGGCCCCTCACCGCGGGCAGGGTGAGAGTCCTCGGCCACGACATCTCTGACGGGAGCGGGGTGCAGGCGCTGAAGAGTCGGATGGGCGTCCTGCCGCAGGACTTTCGTACGCTCGACAGGCTGACGGTCAGGGAGAACCTGGAGTTCTTCGCTGGGATGTACAGAAAGCACGCCGAGATCGACAACCTCCTCGAACTCCTTGAGATCAAGGACAAGGCGAAGGTGAGGTTCGGGAACCTCTCGGGAGGCTTGAAGCAGAGGGTCGGCGTGGCCGCGGCTCTGGTCAACGACCCGGAGCTCATCTTCCTCGACGAACCCACGACAGGTCTCGACCCCGAAGTCAGGAGGGCGACTTGGAAGGTTATCGAGGACCTGAAGGCGAAGGGGAAGACCATAATCCTGACGACGCACTACATGGAGGAAGCAGAGAACCTCGCGGACAGAATCGGAATCATGGTAAAGGGGAAGATCGCAGGGCTCGACACTCCCTCCAACCTCGTCAAGACCTACAGCGGGGGCAAGTCCGTCGTCTTCAGGAACGGCGGCGAGGCGACCTTCGGCACGCTTCGCAGATTCTTCGACACAGTCTCCATGGAGGGCTCGGATGTCATCCTGCCCATAGAGGAGAGCAGAGACATCCAGGTCGCGCTCACCGCGCTGATGGACAGGGGTCTTCAGGTGGACATGGCGCTGAAGTCAGGGACGATTGAGGATGTCTTCCTCAAGCTGTCCGGTTTCAGGATGACGGAGACAGGCGAGGCCAAATGAGGGTAACGGCAGTCTTCAAGGCGGTCACGAGAAACTGGCTCAGAAGCAGGAGCGGATTGTTCTTCAGCTTTCTCTTCCCCATCATATTCTTGCTGCTCTTCGGGAGCATCTTCGGAACAGCGAGCAAGCCGATTCCACTGACTGTGCAGAACAACGACGCGAGCAACGGTGGCAAGTCCCTCTCCCAGACCTTCATCGCAACCCTCAATTCGACGAAAGCCATTATTGTGTCTGAGCAGCCTCAGTCTGTCAACGTCACTGCGTACATTCAGAACCAGGCTGGGACCTTCGGCGGGAATCCACGTTTGCTGGTGATTCCACAGGGCTTCGCTGCCAACATAACCAGGGGACTCCCATCGAGACTGACGTACATCTTCTCGCCCGCCGACCCGCTCGGCGCGCAGGCGGGAGGGGTCGTCTCCAGCGTTGCAAACGCCTTCAGCCTCAACGCCACTGGGACGCACTTGCTGATAGGGCTCTCGTATACCCCGTCTTCCGTCAGGCCCCTGACGTTCATCGACTACTACATGCCGGGGCTGATAGCTGCCTTCATGATGACCAACGGCGTGATAGGCCTGACGAACGTCGCGACTGAGTTCAGGAGGACTGGGCTCACCAAGAGGCTCTCGGCCACGCCCCTGACCAAGCTCGAGTGGATGGTCGGCAACGTTCTCAGCCAGACGCTGCTGGCCCTGCTCCTTGCCGCCGTGATGATTATCCTCGCGGAGGCGGCTTACCACACCACTGTCACGATCGACGTTTATTCGATTGTCACGCTTGTCGTTGGCGCAGTGCTCTTCTCTGGGATTGGTATGACACTGGCAGGGTTCGTGCGTGACCCCGAGGCGGCATCAGGGCTTGGAAACGCGATAGCCTTCCCCATGATGTTCCTATCAGGAACGTTCTGGACTCTCGACGTCATGCCTTCGTACCTACAGGCCGTAGCCAAGGTCCTTCCTCTCACGTATTTCTCGAACGGGCTCAGGGACTCGATGATTCTCAACAACCCGTCTGCTGTTCTTGTCAACGTGGGGGTCTCGACTGCTTTCGCCGTGGCATTCATCGCCATCGGGGCTTGGGCCACGCGCTGGAAGGAAGCGTAGGTGGACCGGGGGGGAATTGAACCCCCGACCTTGGGACCCAGCAGGGTTCTCCCGCGTGCAAGGCGGGCGTTCGTACCGCTGAACTACCGGCCCACGAGCGAGGCAGTCCCACTTCACTTCTTATCCTCTTCCTCCTGAAAAGGAATTATAGCCTCACGGAATCGAACGCGGCTGCGGGCCGGTAGCTCAGAGTCGAAAGACGAGCAGCTTGGCTAGAGCACCCGACTGATAATCGGGAGGCCAAGGGTTCGAATCCCT